>JAEZSL010000127.1 GCA_023443925.1 Bacillota bacterium
CTATCAGACTGATACCTGGAGAAGTCCAGCAGGTTTTCAACAAGACAAATCATCCGGTCGGCTTCCTTATTTATTATGTTGAGGCCGAATTCCCGCTCAACCTCCGTTAAACCTTCCGGAGAAATTAGTGTCTCAATCCAGCCTTTTATTCCGGTAAGAGGTGTTCTGAGTTCATGACTGATGGAGGAGATAAAATCATTCTTTAACCGGTCCGCCTTAATAATTTCATCCCCCATCTCGTTTAATCTTCCCGCTAATTCACCCAGTTCACCGGGATATTTGCCACGGAGCCTGCTCTTATACTTCCCCTCCGCCATTTTACGGGTAAAAACCATAATATCCTTTAATGGTCTTACAATTGAATTACCCAGCTGCAGGCTGACTAAAAAGACAATAAAAGCTACTGCCGTGCAGATCATCAGACCGTATCCCATAAGATTCTGGAGCAGATCCTTTACCTTGTTTAACGATGACAGATATCTCAATACCCCTACAATCTGACCTTTAAACTCCAAAGGTATATAATATGCCAGTACTTTCTCATTCGTAGATTTATTTGTCTCAATTTTATAAATAGGCTTATAATCCAGTACGGACGGATCGACGGGATAAGTCACCTGATCATAAAAACCTGAAGAAGACTGTATCAGCTCACCCTTCCGGCTTAAAAGCTGCAATTCTCCATCTTTATACCGGTAGCTTTTTATGATTTGACCGCTGTATTCTCTTAGTTTGTTATAGTTAAAATCCATTTCATTTTGTAAAACCGGGCTGACCCCTTCTGCGTAGGTCTGAAATGTATCTGCAATGGCGCGGTAATAATACCTGGACATTCCAAAACCAAAACCAGCCATAACAAGTCCTAAGGTAAGCAAAATTATTATCATAAAGTAAAGCGTTATTTTTTGTTTCATGTCTTATCTTTCCACATATATCCGTAACCCCAGACAGTTACTAAAAACTCGGGATTGGACGGTTCCTTTTCTGTTTTCATCCGGATACGTCTTATGTTCACATCCACAACCTTAATATCCCCGGCATAATTAATTCCCCATATTTCATCCAACAGATCATTCCGGGAAAATACCTGATTTTTGTTTGCAATCAGAAACTGCAGCAGACAGTATTCTGTCGGAGTCAGGCGTATTGCTTCTCCGGCCAGGGATATAATACTTTTTTTACTATCAATCTGAAAAGGTCCGGAACTGATTATAGATATACTATTTACCTTGTTAAACTGCTCCATTCTGCGGAGCAGGGAGAGTATTCTGGCTTCCAGTTCAGCCATACTAAAGGGCTTGGTCAAATAATCATCCGCCCCCTCTACCAATCCTCTAATCTTTTCCTCTTCCCTGGCTCTTGCCGTCAGTATAATAATACCGGTATTTGCATATTGGCTCCTGATCTCCTGGCAGACCTGAAAGCCATCTATCCCCGGCAGCATTAAATCCAATAAAACCAGATCAATTTCATTTTCCTTTAACAGCCTTAACGCCTCTTCTCCCGAAGCTGCCTCCAGAATACGGTACATTTTTCTGCGCAGATTCAGACTTACAAAGGTCCTTATGGACAGTTCATCTTCAACAACCAGTATCGTCTTCATTCTCTTACCAATCCTGCTATCTTTGCACATATATTATTTATGCTTACTAAAACTCCTCTTCCAGTAAATGAAAATTATCCGTTGAAATCGGAGTCGCTTTTTCTGATTTCGTATAAAAAACTGTGTCTTTTGTTTCCGCCAGCTTACTTCCGGTTCCATTATAGGTTCCAGCCTCCGTCCATTCAACTTCAAAAAGGGTTTGCTGATCCTCGGTGGATATAAGCCTGACCCTGTTGGCCTCCCTCTCAATGGTTACTTTATTATACCATTCAACCGGAAATGTTATATAAAATCGGTTACTGTCATCCGAATAACGCTGCTCAATGATCTGTTTCGTACCGTCAAGGCGGTAATCATTATAGGTATAAAGAAATGGGATTGCTGCAAAGGCTTCCTCTTCATAACCCTTGGGAATTACCATACCTCCTACCTCAATAATTCCATCCTGATTCAAATCTTTACTATAAAGTGGATACTCCTTTAATAATACTCCATCCGAATCATCTCCAACTTTAATCAACTTATCCTTCTCAAATGCAATAATCTCTGTCAGCATGGAATGGGCTCCCCAGCCGCTGTCGATAAATACTGCATTTTCCCCGCCGGCCAGCTTACCGCTGATGATGTTCTCAGGGGTGACTTCCGGGTTTAATTCCACCGAGGTGCGTAAATCAAGCTGACCCTCCTGATACCGGTACAGACCGGCCTTCCTGGAGGTATTATCCTCACCCCATAATACAAATAAGTCTGGTTTTTTGTCATTATCATAATCATTAATCTGCAGCCACTCATATTCTAAATCTGTTTTTTTCTTCAGGCTGTCACCTGTTACCTCGTAAATAGAAAGCTGATTATCCGACAGCGTATCTGCTATACCGGTACCGATTATTACTTCTTTTTTCCCATCCTCATTCAGATCCTCCAGAGCAAAATAATCCAGATAACTGTTACCAGTGTCTATGTCTTCCATTACACTAAAACTTCCATTGGAATCCTCTTTTACTAAAACCATATGAACCGGTTGATTTTCTTTGGTATCGTAATACAGGGCAATGCCTTCCTGTCTACCGTCCTGATCCATATCTTCGGTAAAAACAGATTGTTTGGGTTCGGACTTTTTAGCCGTTGCATATTCTGCACCTTCCGGCAGCATTCCCTTAAGCACCGTAATCATATCTGTCTGTTTTTCACCGGATAACTCAGGTGACGAGATAAGTTCCACACTTCTTCCCATGGGCTGACAGCCTGCCAATAAAATTACCATAGCACCAATCAGTTTTGCTACTTGTACTTTTCTATTTTTCATCCTTATTTTCCTCCTTATTTTCCTACTTGATATACTTATAAATTTCACTTCTTAAGTTTACCAGTTTTTAAGAATAAGAGGGTTACAAAGAAGTTACAATTTCAAAGGTCTAAGTCTTTGATAAGCTAATGCCGGTATAGTGTATTATAAAACGCATAATATGACAAAACTAAGTCAGACTATGCGTTTTAACAATTATTTATTTAGTTATAATAGTGTGTTCTTATTCGGATTCATAACAGACTGATGCACCGGCTTCAATTACACTGCCAATATACTTAGAGACTTCCACATGGACTGGGTCTGTCAGATACGCTTCCATGTCAGCCATAGATGTAAAATGAGTAACCAGCAGCAGGTCATAGGAAGATTCCGAATTACGGATATTTGTTTCAACCTGGATGTCTTTTAATACCTCTATTTTCCCTTTCATACTTAACAGTACTTCTTTTGCTCTGGCAACATTATCCCCATTGCGGGTTTTTAATTTTATTAACAGATTGTTTGTAATCATATTGAGCCTCCTGGCCATTTCCGGAATCAAGGTATGCCACTTTTTTCCGTTTGCTATTTTTTTATTATTTTTTAATCAACCACATTGCAGAGATGTTATTTTTTCATTCACCACGGTAAAATAAAAATCCAGATTTGCCGGACTTCCTTCAAAATTACCCGTTACCAATGCAGTAACTTCCGTCTGTTCCGCCACTTCATTTGCCGCTATGACTTCCATCGTATGATTGTATTTCTTATGGGTTTCTTCTACCCATTCCAGGATGGCTGCTATTCCGCGATACTCTTGCTCTTCGTCTTGAACAATGGCATCCTCAGCGAAACATTGATTTAATAAACTGCCATCAAGAGTGTTGGCCCCGCGAAAATAAGTTTCAATTGGTTTCTTTAAGATTATTTGTCCCATGTTGTTTCCTCCTTTTTAATTGATCTGCTGTTGCAGATGATTGATGGTATTTTGTAGTTCAGGTTTTACTTTTGCAATTCTGATTTTATATTTGTTACCACAATTTTGTACTTATACCGTACGTATGATTCCTCCGTCAATGGTATGCACCGCTCCAATAATGTAGGATGCCCGGTCAGATACTAAAAATGCGACAAGTTCTGCTATCTCCTCTGGTCTGGCGGTGCGTCCTATGGGGATACCACCCAGAGAATCCATTAATGCCTGGCGGGCCTCTTTGTAATCCGTTCCCCGTCCCTCAGCCATTCGTCTAATCAGCGCTTCGGCAGATTTTGTTTCTGTAAATCCCGGAGCAACGGTATTAACCCTTATTCCTTTTGGGGCCAGTTCCGTAGCTAAAGCCTTACTGTAGTTTGTAAGGGCTGCCTTGGCCGCAGAATATGCCATAGTGTTTTCTCCCGGAAACCGGCTTTGTATGGAGGTTATATGAATGATTACCCCGCTGCCCTGCTTCAGCATGGGTGGCAGCAGCCCACGGTCTAATCTTACCGCCGCAAACAAATTGGTATCAAACGTATGCTGCCAGTCTGCATCACTTTGTTTTAATACCCCTCCGGTGGGTGTAGAGGAACCTCCTACATTATTTACCAAAATATCAATGCCTCCAAATTTCCCGGTGACCTGGTCAATAATCCTGGTGGTTCCCTCTGTGGTACTGACATCTGCCTGTATAAATAACTCTGAGTCTTTCAGATCCTCCGGTATCCTGCGTGCAGTGGTAATTACCTTGGCTCCGGCCAGGCTTAAACGCCGGACAATAGCATCTCCGATACCACCCTTTGTACCCCCGGTAACCAGGGCCAGTTTACCGTCCAATTCTTTTTGATTAATTATGCCGTCATCAATCATACCCATGAATCAGCCTCCTTTTCATACTTGGTTTGTAACCATGGTCTGATTATATAAAAGAAAACCGGACAACGTCATGTCAGGTTTCTTTTTATATTTTTATATATAATGTACCCGTAAACTTGAACACATTATTTTGGGGTGACCTGTCTACCAGACATTTGTATACTCGTTTTTATATTCATTTTTCAATAATAATGTACCCATAAACGTGAACACATTATTTAGTGGTGGCCATTTTTTCAGACATCTTTTTATTCAATTAAACATATTAATATGACTTAAAGACTTTTTCGGACTGGTCTTTTAACTTCTTTCGAAGATGCTGCGGGGCTAATACTAAAACATCTGCTCCAAAGGATAACAGATAACTGATGAGCCATTTATTATCTGGTAACAAAGTTGAGATATGAAAGGAACCGTCCTGGTTTTTTGTAATGTCCTTTTCATTAAATTCCTCATAAATACTGTAAGCACTGTTTGCTGCTATCTTTAACTCTAAATTAATCCATTGCTGGGTGCTTTCCGTACTGGTTTCATCTGCTTCGTCCGGTCTGGCTGTAAAATATTCGCCGGTGCTGCAAAGATTGTCCATGCGGGAGATTTTAAATGTGCGGGCTGCATTCTTAGTTAAGCAGAATCCTTTAAGATACCAGGCATTGACTTTAAAGACCAGCTTTACCGGCTCAACTCTCCGTTTACCTTTCTCACCGGCAGCATTATAATATTCGAACTCAATGACCTCCCGGTTAAGAATCGAATTCTTAAGGATAGTAAACTCACACTTTTGATTCCTGTCACTGCCCCAGGGGGACAAATCCACTTCGATCCAGTCTGAAGTACCCTTATTAAATAAGCTTTTGATTTTTGACAGCACTGTGTCGCTTTCCGGATTCCGTGTTACCGTCAAACTTTGCAGGGCAAAGAGAATCTCATCCTGTTCAGCTTCCGTAAGAACGGATTTATTTAAAATGAAGTGTTCCATCAGTGCTATGCCTCCTCCCTTTCCCTGGCTTGCATAGATGGGTATTCCTGCGGAAGATAAAACATCAATATCCCGGTAAATAGTCCGTACGGAAACCTCAAACCGTTCCGCCAGATCTTTTGCTGTTACCGATTTTTTCTCCAGCAATATATATACGATTTCAAATAATCTGTTAATCTGCATAAAACCTCTTTTCTAAAATCCCTTTAATCTGCCTGCTGCCAATGCCTTGTCATAAATTATAAAACAAATAACCTGACAATAGCATGTCAGGTTATTCGTAAAAATATATATGATTTTTATTAACATTGCTTTTTATCATCCCTTAAGAAAGTCAGCAGGATCAGGTGTAAAGAGCTTTATCATCCTTATCTGCTATTCCTCCTGATTTCCCGCAAAACCTTTTCCGGTGTTGCCGGTATTGACAGCTTATCCGGGTAGTTTCCTGCTGCGGCAAGGGCATCCACTATGGCAAAGAACACGGATTCGCCGTATACAAAGGGTGGCTCGCCAATGGCCTTTGAGCGTTTCACTCCCCGTTCATTAACACTTCCTTCTAACAGTTCCACATAAAACTCCTCCGGCAGATCTCCAAGGGTCGGAATTTTATACGTTGCCGGAGAACTGCTTAAAAGCTTTCCTTTCTCATTATAAACCAACTCTTCTGTTGTGACCCAGCCGACTCCCTGGGCAAAAGCTCCCTGAATCTGTCCGATATCAACTTTCGGATTAATGCTTCTGCCGCAGTCATGAATAATATGGACATAATCCAGTCTGGTCTGCCCGGTCAGCAGATCCACCGTAACTTCGCTGACAGCAGCTCCATATACATAGTATAAGAACGGATTTCCCTGTCCTTTCTCTCTGTCAAAATGGATTCCCGGTGTTGCATAATACCCATGGGCAGACAGGTCGATTCTCTCAAAAAAAGCCTTTTTAACCAGCTCCTGAAAAGTTAGGAGCGGCGCTGAATAATCAATTCCGGAATCCGTGACGGGATAAATATAACCGTTTTCAAACCGGACCTCACCTTGGGGATAAAGCCTCCCGGTCAGCTCCCTGAGCCGCCCCATAAGCTGTAAGCAGGCATTCTCCACCGCATGGCCGTTTAAATCGCACCCGGAGGAAGCTGCCGTAGGAGAGGTATTGGCGACTCTCTTTGTATTATTGCTTTCAATCCGGATTGCCGATAAGGGTACTCCGAAATTGGAAGCGGCTATCTGTGCGATTTTAGTATTTACTTCCTGCCCCATTTCAATAGCTCCGTGGGTAACGGATATGGAGCCGTCAAGATAGATATGAATCAGGGCACTTCCCTGGTTTAAATGTGCCGAGGTAAAAGAAATACCAAACTTAACCGGTGTGATACCCAGGCCTTTTTTATAATATCTATTCTTGCTATTAAATTCTGCATTGCTTATCTTACGCTCATCCCATTTACTTTTATCTCTAAGCTGATCAAAAATTGCTGAGATATGTTCCGCATGATGGACTTCCTCTCCGTACGGTGCAATATCCCCTTTCTTGTAAATATTTCTTCTTCTGACGTCATAAGGGTCCAAACCAAGAACCGCTGCGATCCGCTGAATTACACACTCAATGGCAAATATGCCCTGGGGTCCGCCGAACCCTCGAAAGGCAGTGGCGGGATGCAGATTGGTTTTACAGGGCTTTCCGATAATCCGGATATTATCGATATGGTAACAGTTTTCGGCATGGAGCATTGCCCTTTCAAGAACCGAGGTGCTTACATCCGCAACCGCTCCGCAATTGGAATTGAGCTCCACCTCATAAGCCAGTATTTTACCGCTGCGGTCAAAAGCAGCCTTATAATAATTCTCAAAGGCATGCCTTTTACCCGTATATAACATATCTTCATCCCGTGTAAGCCGGATCTCGGCAGGACGTCCTGTATGGTAGGCTGCTAAAGCCGCCACGCAGACCCAGGCCGTGGCCTGGGTTTCCTTACCGCCGAAACCTCCTCCCAGCCTTTTTATATCCACCGTGACCATATGATGCTGCACCCCCAGAATATTTGCAGTCATTCTCTGGATCTCCGACGGGTTCTGGGAAGAGGAGTATATCATTAGAGCACCGTCCTCCTCCGGTACCGCTAAAGCACACTGGGTTTCCAGATAAAAGTGTTCCTGGCCTTCATTAGAGATTACCCCTTCCAGGTAACACGGGCTATTTGCAAATACCGTATCTACATCTCCTTGTTGTATTTTTCTTACCGGACCCACAAACTGATTCTTATCCAGCGCCTGTTTAACAGTTAGAACGGGTGTAACTTCCTCAATCTCAAGCTTAATCATTTTCAGCGCCGCCTCCGCGGCTTCCGGACTTTCAGCTGCAACTACCGCAACCGGCTCTCCAACAAAGTGAACCTCTCCTTCGGCAAGACAGACCTCATCCTGAATAATTCCTCCAATCTGGTTTTCACCGGGGATATCCGCTGCTGTCAGAATGGTACATACTCCGGGCAGAGCTTTGGCAGCCTGGGTATCCAGCTTACTTATTTTTCCATGAGCCACGGGACTTGGCAGGACTTTTACATGCAGAAGCCCTCCTGGTTTGGGAATATCATCGATAAACCGGGAACGTCCGGTAACATGTTCCCGACCATTTATATGCAAAGGTGATGTACCTACGATTCCGCAAGCATTATTTCTTTTTTCGTCCGTTTCATTTTTCATAGTTACCTCCATTCCTGCGCTTACTCCATGGCTGTTTTATTTTTATATGCCAGATAATGTTTTATTAACAGATTTTGCAGAAGAGTTTTTCGGTACTCTGCGCTGCCTCTTACATCGCTTATAGGTGCTGCCTCTTTGTCAATTACCGCAAAGGTTTTATAAAAAGTATCTTCACATATCATTTTTCCGGTTAAAAATTCCGAGGTTTCTTTCATATACAAAGTTGTGGCACCAACACCGCCGCAGGCAGCACCGGCCTTTCGGATTATCCCGTCTTCTATCCTCAGGGCAAGAGCTGAGTTTACCGTGGAGATATCGACTTCCCTCCGCTTGCTCACCTTTTCAAAATGGATAAAATTATATCCGCCAAGGGGAATTAAAACTGAACTGATCCATTCATCCGCCCGGTTCTCGGTATTTTTGTAACCGTGAAAGAAGTCTCTTATGGGTACCACTCTGGTTCCGTCCGCGCTCATTAAGGTTATTACTGCTTCAACCGCCATCAGCAGCGGAACTGTATCTGCAACCGGAGATGCATTGACGATATTACCGGTCATTGTTGCTGAGGATCGTACCTGCTCCGAACACATTTTTAGAACGGTATCCGCCAATTCCGGGAAAATATCCCTGGTTTCATTAATGATTCTTGCAAGGGTAACACCACCTCCAATTATAAGAGCTCCTTTATCTGTCCTGATTTCCTGCATTTTTTCCAGCCTGCTTAAATCCACTAATAACCGAAAATGCTGATTACGTTTTTTAATGCCTACCACAATATCGCTCCCGCCGTTAAGAAACCGGATTCCGGTTCCCTGCCTGTATTCCGGATGTCTGCTTAAAAATTCCATCAGACCAGTTTGCGTAACCGGTGAATAATAAGCCTTTTCTCCATCATCAATTAAAAGTTCTTCCTTCTTAAATGCCAGCTGTTTCTTCTCAACAGCGGATAAATACTTCATTCTGATATCATCCATATCTATAATCAAATCATTAAGGTATTCCGGTACTTTTTTTATGGCGGCATAGCCGGTGCATCTGCACAGATTTCCTTCCAGGTATCTTCTGAATTCCTCTTTCGTTGGATTTTCATTTTCCAGATATAGCGCCAGAATGGATAGACTGACACCGGGAGTACAGAACCCGCATTGAGTGGCATGGGCATCCAGAATTGCCTGCTGGATGGGATGCAGCTTTTCTTTATCCGCCATGCCTTCAATGGTTATTAAATGCTTTCCCTCCAGCTTTGCAGCCAGATAAAGACATCCGGCTGCCGATTTGTAATGTACCGTACCGTTAAAGACCTCGCCGATTACCACCGTACAGGCACCGCAGTCACCTTCTCCGCAGCCTTCTTTTATGCCGTTTAAAGCAAAGGTTCCGCGTAGCAGTTCCAAAACCGTTGTTTCTGCACCAACCGATAATTCTTTTGCGGTTCCGTTTAAAAAAAAGTTAATTATTTTCTTCATCATCCTTTGACTCCTTTCATCATTTATTAACCCGACTCTCAAAACACAACACGAAGCTAACAGCTCTGGAACCTGATTTATATATAAAAAGGCCCCAGGCACAGGAGATACAAACCAGAACTTCCCGTTTTAAAAAAGGGTAATCTGATCCGTCCTCATGTAGCCTGGGGCAATTTATGGTCGCCTGGTCGAGACGCTCAAACCATATTAATGAGCTTATACAAGAAGTTATCATATATAAATACTTCTTTGTATTATTATTTAATAATTATACATACTTTTTTTGATTAGTCAATAAAAAAATTACTGCAGTTGTTCATAGGTTTCTGCTATACAATAAAAAAGGCAGCCAAATAACCGGCTGCCTTTAATACCATTTTCCACAAAGAGCATGTCTGCGGGTAATCTGCTGTAATCAGCAGTTACCTTTCCCATCTATAGAACAAGAAGCACCGTCCTGCATTGTCTTCTCCATGTTCAGGGATTCATATATATCAAAAGTCTTCGAATTATCCTCCAGTACGAAAAAAGGAATACCGATTTTGCCGTCTTGAATGATAGGTGCAAATATTTCGTCATGATCACGATAGGAGAGAAACTCTTTTAAGGTAGCCGTGCTTTTTGTTATATTCCTATAGTCTAACTCTATGTCGGAACGTAACTCTAAATCGGCTTTTGCCTCTACGCAGTCCGGACAGATTTCTGTACCATACATAATGATTTTCATGTTTATCCTCCTTTAATGATTGAATTTCAACAACAGCTGCTCTTTACTTAACTATAAAAAGCAGGTGTTGATTTATATATTATACCATAACAGATTGAATTTCTGCTACCAATTTTTGTTATGGTTATAAGAAAGAGTCTGGCTCGCCAGACCGAATTTAAATATTTCTAAAATACCCATAATCCATGTCGGCTGCAATAATAATACAGTTTTGCGCTATGTTTCCGGCCTAATTTTCCTCCATTTAACTTAGGCAGCCGAATAGACGCCGTTTGTTCCGGATACAACTTTACCAGCAGTACCTGGTCACTTGTGACATAGGCCGCAAAGGATAGAAAATGATCTTTGCTCATTTCATGGCGAAACCTGATATAGTACTCACCTTCTATCTCTTCGACAATTGCGGTATGCATTGCATCTGCCGGTTTTGCATGAAGAGGAGAAAGCTTGCGTCCGCAGCAGTAAATCTCGGCATTTCCCGTACTGCTAATTACCGTTTGGCAGGTCGGGCAGACATAAAACTTAATTCTTTTTAAATTGCCGGTATCTGTATTGTTACGCTCCAGGTCGCCCTCTAATAATTGCTCAATATTGATATCATATATATTTGACAGCTCTTTTAACAGGGATACATCCGGACAACCCTGGCCCCGTTCCCATTTTGAAATGGTTTTATCGCTGATATTCATCATATCGGCTATCTGCTTTTGCGTCATACCCTTTTCTTTACGCAGGCGCAGCAGCAGTATTCCTACTTTACTGCAATCCACTCTTCCAACCTCCATTCATTTGCTACATTATAATTCATCTATCTAAAATATTCAATAATGCCTCCTGGTATAAGTAGTTACCAACAACCTTATAGTTAAGTTGTTACCTTATCCCTTAGTAACATTGTACCCTATTCTTTAAATATATTGTCTTGATTTTCAATACCAATACGCTTTTTAATCCCAATCATGTTATAATGGTTTAAATATTTAATCCATTATAAAGGAGATGAGGTACCGGTATGACAGACTGTAAAGACTGTATGCTTTTATTATCCAGGGAATTTAAAGATTGCCAAAAGGTATTGGCTGCAATGGGGGATGAAACCAGACAGCAAATCATGATCGCTTTGCTGGAAAGTGACACCCATGGAAGCCGTGTCGGCGAAATAAAGTTAAAGACCCACCTCTCCAGATCCGCAGTTTCCCATCATTTACAGATACTAAAGAGTGCCGGGATTATTGAGATGCGGAGTGAAGGCACCAGAAATTACTACTTTATTAAAGCTGCGGATACCCCTTGGAATAAAATACTGCAGCTGGTTACTCATATCAATGAAATCCTTCTGTCTATGCCGGAGGAGGAAAAACAACATTTTAACCGAACAGAAATTTAACTGATTTATGGAACATAGGTGTAAAGAAAAAAACTCTTTACATCGTGGGGTTTGTGCCCGCGCTGCGTACATAACTTGACATTTGCAAAAAAGCAGCGCAGATTGGGGAATAATTATGATTTTATATTTCAGCGGCACAGGAAACAGCCGTTATGTGGCTCAGGTAATTCAAAGAGAAACTAAGGATGAATTGATTTCTATCAACGACCAGCTGAAGAAGAACAGCAAACTCTCCCTGCACTCCAATGATCCCTTTGTATTTGCAGCACCTACCTATGCCTGGAGGCTTCCAAAGGTTGTGGAAGCTTTTATACGTAAGACAGAATTTACCGGCAGCCGGAAAGCTTATTTTCTATTAACCTGCGGAACCCATACCCACAATGCCGTACATTATGCAAAAAAGCTTTGTTCGGAAAAGAATTTAGAATTTATGGGCTTATCTTCCATAATAATGCCTGAAAATTATATTGCCATGTTTGAGATACCGGAAAAAGCGCAGGCCGATACAATTATTAACGGTTCACTTCCTAAAATAAAGGCCTTAGCTGTAAAGATCAAAAATAAAGAGCCTTTTGAACCGGAAAAAATTAATTTATCCGATAGAATGATAAGCCGCCTGATTAATCCGTTATTTTATAAAACCTGTGTCAGTGCAAAGGGCTTTTATACTACTGATGCATGCATCGGCTGCAAGAAATGTGAAGTTGTCTGCCCGTTAAATAATATTCATTTATCCGGAAATAAACCTGTCTGGGATAAGCACTGTACCCACTGTATGGCCTGTATCTGTGCATGTCCGGCGCAAGCCATTGAATATAAGAAGAATTCCCAGGGAAAACCCAGGTTCTACAATGCTGGTTATGAGGAATAGTAACCGGGTACTATCCTGTTTTAACGCAATTTTACGCCATGCATATAATCATATACAGATTTTTGTCTATACCATGCTCTCCTGTTCAATGCAGAAAATGTGATATCTGAAAGGATGCCTGAATCCTTATTTATGACAGTCAGTTTACGTTTAATATAAGCAAACACGAGAGACTATGGCCTTTAACGGCCGATTCCTTACTAGTTCTATACTTCCCTTGTATCATTGCAGACGAGAGCCCGCGTTGCGGACTACGTCTGCTTTTTTATTGCATAAGAGTCGTAATCAATACAAAAACATGCAGGAATTTATATAAATAAATCAATTAGTAGATTATTTTTTTCACCATCGGGACAGGGATCATTCGGGCATGGCAGGCTGTTTCCTTTGCTACAAGTGCCATTCTGCAGAAGGCTGTCCTATGGTATTAACATAAACGAATAGATATTATAATGGACAAAAAACAGAATTTCTTATTTAAGTACTTTTCTATTTCTTGACAATAACAAAAAAAACATATACTATATATACTATATTATTTTTTTGGTATATATAGGGATTAAAATATGAAAAAAATAAATTCAAACGGTATTCAAACGGTTATGGACTCAAAGTGATTAGCGGTGCAATATTTTTTTTATTTGTTATACCGGCAATCAGCTATTTATTATACTCAATAACAAAGCAATCGCAGTATGAACTATTTGTTAAAATTTCCGTAGCATTGGGTAGTTTGGTTCTTCTATTTCTTTTTATTTTACTAAAAATTGAGTTTTCTCAAGATAAAAAAATAGATGAATATTTTATGGCGAATAACAAGAACCGGCTGGCATTGAAAAACGGTTTATTTGAATGTCAGACCTGCGGTAATAATCAGGTAAAACCGGAACAGAAAATGTGTATAATCTGCGGAACTAATTTTAGAAATTGGAGTGAAGATGATGATGGAAATGAACGACACCAGTAACTTACTGCCTGTATCCGAAACCTTATTTATCCCTTTGGCCGCACGCGCTGCGGAAACCATAAGGAATAATCCAATCGTTTCAGACAACAAATCTGTTGAGATTCTTAAAGCGTTGAATCTGGAAGGCAAAATAACGGATGGCGGTCAAGTGTCTACGTTAGGAATATTAGCCCGTACAAAGATAATTGATGAAGAAGTAGGATGTATTTTATCACGGAATACCAATACTACAATAATAAATCTTGGCGTTGGATTAGATACCCGAATAAGCAGAATGGATACGGATAACTTAAGGTGGTATGATTTGGATTTTCCGGAGGTAGTTAAGTTCAGAGGCCAGTTCTTTTCTGAAAACCAGCGGGTCCGGTTCATAGCCAAATCTGTTTTAGATGAGACCTGGGCAGACGAAATTGATGTCACTAAAAGCAATAACGTGATTATTATCGCAGAGGGGCTTTTAATGTACCTGACAGAGGACGAGGTTTCCAAGGTTATGGAACTAGTAGCAAAGCGATTTCCGGGTGCTGATATGTTTTTTGATGTAATCCATAGCTATTTCGTCAAAAAAAAGATAAGTAGTACTTTTATGTGGGGAATTGATCAGGCAAGAGATATCGAACAGCTAAACAGTAATATAAAATTAATTCAGGCATGGAGTGCAGGAAATCTTTTAAAAGAACGCCAGCCTTTGATTTTAAGGCTGCTTAATTTTTTGCCTGGTACCAGAAACAGAAGTCAAATTCTCCACATTCAATTTAAATAATTTGTAATTAAATGGAGGTAATACATGCCACGTTTTAGTGAAAATGAAAAACAAAGAATAAACAGTAAGCTTCTCTTGGAAGGGGCACGGCTTTTTACAACCTATGGAATAAAGAAAGTTACGATTGACGAACTGGTAGAGGCTGTAGGGATTGCCAAAGCATCCTTTTATACCTTTTATGAGAGTAAGGAATATTTATATTTAGAGATAGTTCAAAACATTCAACAAAAAATATTTACCGAACTAAATACTCTTTTGGAGGCCAACTCTGGTTTACCCAGCAGAGAACGTGTCCTGGAAGTGTTTGAGGTAATGAACAAGCTGATGCTGCAGTATCCAATTTTAAACTGCATGAATACAGCAACCTTAGAGTTGATAGCCCGCAAAGTTTCAAAGGAACGGCTGTCTGCTTTCGAGGAGCAGAATTTCGATGCTGCTAAGTCATTGTATGATCATGGTATACGCTTTACCTGTGATCTTCTGACAGTCTCCTGTGCCTTTCAAGCAATTCACCATAGTTGGATTTATCTACATGACAAAGGTGAAGAATTACAATCTTCTGTTGTGAATATCCTTTTGCATGGTGTTATCGACCAAGTAATCAAGTGAAAGTAATGAACAATTTACCTGATAGTTTTTTTAATTATTTGCTGTTATATCCATAGAGGTAAACTGTACCTGATAGTTAAGACACAGAAAAAGAGACTTTGCCTTAACTATCAGGGTACGGTTTGCCCTTAAATTTTAATATGATCCTATTCTACTTAAGGTAGGTAAGTGCCACCATGATAGCATATTATTTTTATTGCACCATAACTAAGGATTTTATTTAATGACGCATCCGCCTCTTTTATGTCTAATGTATACAAAGGATTCGCAATAACCAGCTGATTATCTTCCAGTGCTGCCGCATCTCCTGTTATCAGGATTTTCTCCTGATTCACATAAAGGGAAATATGACCCGGCGTATGTCCTGGTGTTTCAAGAACCGTGCAGCCGCCGCACCAATCAAACACATCCCCGTCCCGAACCATGATATCCACCGCAGCTGGCTCAACATTCTTTAAGATATCACAAAATGCCAGGCCAAAAGCTTTCTGTTCTTCCGGTAAATTCTTCTGCAAAGCTTCAGCCTGTTCCAGGCGCAGGGATTTTAACTGACCCGAAATATAAGGAGCTTCCTTTTCACCCGCCACAACCTGAAGTTTTGGATACTTCTGTTTCAGCGCAGCTAAAGCACCCATGTGGTCATGATCCTGATGGGTTATCAGTACATGGGTCAATTCCCCGAAGGTAAGATCATTGTCTGTGGCCGCCTGCTCCAGTGCCGGAAGAAAACCGGTATAACCACAGTCAATTAAGACCATATGTTCTTCATCCTTTAAAACAACCGGATGGATTACGCTCTCCATATCACCAAACCAGGATTTAATTGTTAGAACTATAATTTTATGCATATTCAACTCCGTAAATTTATTATAATACCAGCTTCCATAGCATAAATCATCTGCTTGCAGATGTTTAGTGCCTTAAATCAGGGTGTGAAATGTCTTTTATTTCACACTAATGCTGCCTGATTAGAGGTATCCGCAAGAAAGCAAATCAGTCATGACGTTGGCTCATGTTATCATAGGTTTCACAGAATCTCCCCATAAAGGATGGTTCTTCTCTGGCGGCATTTAAATGTGAAATATCTCCGAATGCGCTCATTCGAAAATAGGCGATACCTTTTCTACGCTCTTCGGTAACTAAGGTAGTAACAGAGGTGGGTGCAGCAAATATACCATGCCATAAAACCATAGGTGAAATTCCTAATAAATGTCCCAGCATTACACACTCAACCCCAAAGTGGCAGAACAGCACAATTGTATCCTCATTCGGCCTTACTGCCCGGTAGATTTGACCTTCACGCTGATATCCATGATCGCTTACTATTTTATCCAGCCCGGCATAAACACGTCCGGCCTCTTCTATAACATGTGCGGAGGACATAACCGGAACCGTATGCCAGAGATCTTTGTCATAAAATTCATTCACCTTAGTCCAGTCACCAGGAAGCCAATCCCAGGTTATCCGCTGCTCCCCCGTATTTTCATCGGTTATGGGAGCATGAAATTCTCTGAGCCAGGGTAATTCCTCTGCTTTGCGGTTCATTTTATTAAGAGTAATTGATGCCGTATCTTTTGCCCTGCCTAAAGGTGATACATAAAATTCCTTTACCTTCATAACACTTATCCGATTGGACAATAGTTCAGCTTCCCTCCAGCCTTTTTCGGTCAATGAATCAATGGAATAATCTGGGTCCCCGTGTCGGATTATAATCAGTTTCATAATTTAACCTCTTGCACTTTCTGTCATTATTAAGCCGTTCCATGAACAACCAGTTAATTTATTTCGATACCATTATAAAACTGTTACCAATATTAGTCAATCCTAAGGGTTATCCTTTTACTCTAACGCCCATATCTACCTGGCATAAATCGTGAAAAATAACCTCTTATACTATTCTTCCTAATGATTCGCAAGCATTTCGCGAGGCAATTTACACTAGCTCCCATTTTATAAATCATCTGCTGGCAGATAATTTACTGTCTCAAATCAGGGTGTGAAATGTCCTTTATATCACATTAGTTTGAAAGCCGATAAGGACTAACCTGCTTTACATCAATGCCATGTTTCTTTAAATCTCTGTCAATAAACCGATTCATCCCTTTGGCCATAATACCATAAATAAATCCAGGTACTCTAAATTGTGCTTTCAGGTAAACCTCGGGAGGAGCGGTTTCATCCTTTTCAATATACCAAAAAAACTGGTTCAGTTGTTTTATTACTCTTTTTGAATTCGGCAGATTCGTAAGGGGCTTACCGTCAAGGATTGCTCCAAAACCCATTATAAATCCTCCCTTATAGGAGATATTGCATTTACGGCAGAATATCTCAAGCATGGATAATCCGCTTTCATGGGTATGGGGATATGGCATTCCCCCCTGGATCATTCCATACAGACTTTGCCTGTGTAAAACTTCCCTGTGTGCGGACAGCTCCATTAGTAAAGCTGTTGTATCTGCCGGGTATGTATTAACGTAACATGGTCCGCTAAAAATTAATGTATCTGCCTTTTCTACAGCTTTTAACAAATTCTTAGGAGTACTGAGGTTTTGATATAAGTGAAACAGTTCGGTTTCATGTCCTTTACTCTCTAAATATTGCTGACACATATGAAGTAAAAGATAACTGGTCCCTTGAGGGCGTGGACTTAAATTAATTAATAGAAATTTTTTCATGCACCTTGAACCTCCCTGATGATTTGAGCTTTCTTTTCCTTCGTAAGTACAAGGTTAACAACATAAGCACTGCCAGATCCTCTGGTTATAACCACATTTTCATGATGCAGCTTATTGAACGCCTCAATCTCACTGTCAATACATCCATTATTGATACCAAGGGCAAAAAACTTAAACTGTCTTCCGTCCATTCCACCCTTTACCATTTCTTTATCTTTGATATAATAATGGCGGTCCATAATCAGGCTGATCTTATCTAATACTTGTTTCATTTTGTAGGAATAGCTTCCAAAGGTGATAGGACAAACTATGATAAGTACATCTGCTGCAATGATCTTTTTTAATATCCAGTCCGCGTCATCCCGCACCACACACTTTCCAAAGGTTTTATACGTACAACCGCCGCAATTTATGCAGGGCTTCACCTTTACACCTTCCAGTGATATATATTCTGTGGTCATTCCATTAGCGGATAGTTCTTCATAAAGTTCATATCCAACCCCGTCAATGCCTTCATCCGCAATTAAAGTAATCATACTTCCTCTTTCCCCGAACCTGAGAGTCCGGTATATGCTTTGCCATAGCTCCCCTGTCATAAATCATCTGCTGGCAGATGATTTACTGCTTCAAATCAGGGTGTGTAATGTCCTTTATTTCACACTAGTTTCTCTGCCTATTTTACTTATACTGCAGCCTGCATTCAGGATATACATAAAATTGATTATTCGTTATTCTATAGAACCACTAATTTTTAAATTTATTATTCAGAATATCCGTCTTTCAAAGCCTTACTTACGGCACTTTTGATGGCTTCACTTGAAAGTGTTGCACCGCTGATGCCATCTACCGCGTAACTGTTTTTCGCAACCATTGATTCAGTAATACTTTCTGCTTTGCTTCCCAGACCGTTTCTGTGTTCAATAATGTCGATCTTTCTGATAGTATTATCCTCTACCGTCACACCGGCTTTGACATAAACCAGCCCGGCATCGGCTTCTCCGTAATAGGTGCCATCCGCCACCTGGCTCATATCGACCTCTTCATACACCATTGCTGACAATGCTTTTTGAGCACTCTCTGACATTTTAATAAAGGCGGCTAAGCCAATTAAAACTAAAATTCCAAGAACAATTCCTGCCTTTTTCATATATCCTAAATCCTTTCCGATAACCGGACTGCAAAATCAACTGCAGCCAGTATTTCTTCTTTGTTGGGATGGCCCGCTTTCATTAGCAGAAAACTGCCCAGGCAGATGAATTCATCCAAAACCGGAATCATTTTCTCCTCCAGCAGCTTTCTTACATTATCCTGTCCCTGTTTATTTGATGCACAGGAAGTCACCAGAACTGCATTTTTAACTTTGCTGCTGTCCAGCTTTCTGACAAAATCTAAAAGTTCCGGCAGACTTGCTCCTCCGTATAAACCGCCGACGATGAAAAGTAAGTCGGTTTCTCCAGGTGCCGGATTCTCTGATACATTCTCTGCCCTGACATTAAGCACATTCCCTATGGCAAGCGCCAGCTTTTTGGAATGTCTGGTTTTTGTAGCATATACAATTCTTATTTTACTCATGTAAAAGAACCCCCTTTAAAATCACATTTAATTGAATCTGAAACATTTCTTCCACCTGTTCCCAGGATAAATCCATATGTGTTGAGATCATAAGGCTAAATCCCAGAAATGAACTCCAAATTGAAAACGCAGCTTTCTCCGGTTCAAGCCTCCTGATTAGGCCGGTATCCATACCAGCTTTTAACCTTTTACTTAAGTGGGAAATCCATTGGGGTTTGCCGGCATTACGTCTGCTGTACTTATGCAAAACGATGAGATTATATTTTTCGGGTTCCTCATAAGCAAGTCTTGTAATTCTGAAAAAAACTGTTTCCATTTCGTCAGCGATATCTTTATTGGGATCCAGCAATTCTTTGATTTGGCCATGCAGCCACTGGGTCTGTGCCGTTTCAATAGCGTTTATAATCTCCTGCTTATCTTTAAAATGATGGTAAACAACACCAGTAGAATAGTTCATCTGCTTAATAATTTTCCTGATGGAAACTTCTTCAAACCCTTCCTTTATACCTATCTCAAGAGCAGTATCCAGTATTGCCTGCCGAATATATTCACTGCGCATCTTTTGTTCTTCTCTTGGCATAAATACTTCCTCCTATTTCATAACACTATTACTTTTAATAACACTGTTATGTTAATGATAAACATAGTTTCTAAAAATGTCAAGATATAATTACAAAAGGGTCCGGTAACATAATTTAAAAAGTCAGGCTCCTATACCATAAGCTAGTGACTGACTCGCCAGACTCTAGCTCTGTCATATTATAACTATATTGACAATCTTTCTTAAGTGCCTCATGCAAATCCTCTTCTAAGGCTTCGTTCTGTAACGATAGTAGCACTCCTTCTTATTACTTCATATATACCCTGCCGATCGGGCTTTTTTATTACATAAGATGTAATTATTATGTAATAAAAACAGTCCCAGATTTAATCCAGGACTGTTTTAACAGAACAATATGATGGTCTACGGCAGGGCTGCCATGACCCGGGAATTGCTTTATGAAAGCTCATTTAATAAAAGACGATTAAACTGATTAAAATTTCCTATAACATCAACATCCTGCATACTTTCAAAAACAGACTGCCGGTTGCAGGGGGCAATCACTACAACCTTACCGATCCCCGCCTTTTTGGCGGCACTAATTCCGGAAACGGAATCTTCAAAAGCAAGACAGTTCTTTCCAGGCAGATGAATCGTATTGATTGCTCTTGAATAAAATCTATAATCCGGTACACCTGGCTCAATAACATCCGTAAATATAGTAGTATCCTGTGAAAACCATTCAAACAATTCAAACTGTTTAAAATAAAAATTCCATTCCGGCTGATTGGATTCAATTATTAGCAGACGGGGAATTCTTCTCTCTTTCAATTCATTTAAGAAAGCTTCCGCACCGCATGCCAGTAAACTATGAGCCTTCTCTTCTCTGCACAAAATCCGGTACAACTCCTCCCGTTCTTTTATATATTCCTGAACCTGCCGGCCGGACAAGGGCTTTCCGGCTAAAAATTCCATAACCGATTTATGACTGCGGTTGTAAATATCTTTTTCAAAATCCAAATGTGAAATATCCCTGCAGAATTCCATAAGACTAAATAACATCCAGGATCTCTTCTGCCGTCCGTAATCCTGATTCAGAATTCTGTTTAATTTAATTATGACACCTTTCATACCATCAGCTCCTGTAATTAATGTCCTATATAATATCAGGTTATAGTTCAGCCTTTTAAGAGGCCGGTACCGGTTATCTTTGCTATCTTGACACCAAAACCTTAAATTACTATAATTATAATGACATACTTTTTAGGAATCAATAACAATATCGCCTTAAATTAAAACAATACCGCCATGCAAGAGAAGAATTTAAGAATAAAGGAGAGCTGCCGCCATGCAGATTACTGAAGTTATTATGGATAAAAACCGACGGGAACTGACGACAAGGGGAACCCCCCTGTTTCCATGTGCGGGTTATTTTTCAGACGTTACGAAATATATTACAGGAGATATCCCCTGGCATTGGCATGAGGAAATTGAAATGGTAGTGGTACACAGCGGCATGATTTATGTAAGCTTTGGGGAACAAGGAATTATATTAAAAAAAGGTGAGGGTATCTTTATAAATGCCAACGTACTTCATTCCATGCACATCTCCGGGAATGACGGCTGCTACCTCATAACCTTTGTTTTTCATCCAAAACTCCTTTTAGGCTCCCCGGAAAGCATATTTGAGCAAAAATATGTAGCGCCTCTGCTTACTTGCCAATCCTTAAATTATGTGCATCTGGTTCCGGATACCGCCTGGCAGAACAACGTAATCCAGTGCATTCTAAACGCTTATTCCCAGTACAACGGAGAAGAATACGGTTATGAATTACTGGTTCGGGACGGCCTGTCAATGGCATGGTATTACCTGGTGAAAAACCTCCAGCCGGTTATTGAAAATCAGCATAGGAAAGAAAATTCCGATACCAGGCGTATAAAGAAGATGCTTGATTTCATTCACAATAATTATACGGAACAGCTTGATTTAAAGCAGATTGCGGAAGCTGCAAATATCAGTGAGCGGGAATGTTTCCGGTGTTTTAAAAGAAGTATCGGCATGTCGCCCACCGTTTATCTTTTAAAGCACCGGGTTTCCGCGGCGGCCAACTTTCTTGCAAATTCTGATTTGTCCATAACGGAAATCAGCACCCAGTCAGGCTTTAATACCCCAAGTTATTTCTCAAAGATATTTAAAAATTTTATGGGGTATTCACCCATTGCTTACCGGAATAAATCCAAAGGGGCTTAGATCCATTCTATAAGCCTCTTCAGGCTTATCTGGTTAATCGGGTGAAAATAATAGACGATTTACCTGGTACCTAAATCACCCAAAACTCATATACTTTATATTGACAAATTAGTAAATAATGATTATAGTAATTGTTAGACATCTAACAAAGGAGCAGGACATGACAAACCCAAATAAGGCCTTCCGGCATGGTGACGATTACGGTCACTATATCCAGAGACTGGCGAAAAATATTAAATACCTGGCAGATGAAAACCTGGTTAAGCAAAATATTACCATTGAGCAGGTTAAAATAATGCGCTTTCTGCGTGAGAACAATGAGGAAGCCTCTGCTTATCAGAAGGATGTGGAGTTATTTTTTAACATCAAACGTTCCTCTGTTACCAATATACTAAATAATATGGAAAAAAGCGGTTTTCTGACCAGAGAAGGTATCGAAGCCGATGCCCGTATTAAAAAGGTCAGATTAACGGAGAAAGGAAAAGAATTATCCATAAGTCTGAAAGGGTTTATCGTACATCTGGAGGAAGTAATTGTTGACGGAATGTCTGAAGAGGAAAAGGCGGCCTTTAAAGGTTTGTTAATAAGATCCTTGGATAATGTGGAAAAATTGTTGTAATAACATGCCTTCCAGGCGGTTTACTTCCAGATCTATAAAGAAGCAGAATAAAATAAAAGTAAGAAAGAAGGCGGAATATGATTAAAAAACTGGCCGGCTGTATCGGTGAATATAAAAAGTATGCCATACTTACACCACTTATTATGGTGGGTGAAGTTATCATGGAAATTTTAATCCCCTTTGTTATGGCAGATATGATTGATAAAGGTATTTTAGGAACGGGTGGGATCGGTTATATTGTCCAAAAAGGTTTATTAATGATATCCATGGCTGTTATCTCCCTGATGTTTGGCGCATTGGGAGGAAAATTTGCTGCCAAAGCCAGCATGGGTTTTTCAAAGAATTTAAGAAAGAAATTATTTGATAAAGTACAGGATTTTTCTTTTTCCAACGTGGATAAATTCTCAACCCCATCTCTGGTAACAAGGCTTACCACCGACGTTACCAATACCCAGAATGCATTTATGATGTTAATCCGCATGGCTTTTCGAGCTCCCATCATGTTAATCGGTGCTACTACCATGGCTGTAATTATTAATGTAAAGCTTTCCTCCGTATTTTTAGTTGCCATACCCTTTCTTGGACTCGCTTTATACCTTATTATGTCCAATGCACACCCAAGATTTGTTGCCATGCTTAAATTATATGACCGGATGAATTCCGATGTTCAGGAAAATCTTTCCGGCATCCGGGTAGTAAAAGCATTTGTACGGGAAGAATTTGAAATTAAGAAATTCAGCTCTTCTGCGGATGCCGTACGTAAAGCGCAAGTTTTTGCAGAAAAATTAATTATACTGAACGGTCCTCTTATGCAGCTTAGTATGTATGGCTGTATTATTGCCATTCTGTGGTTCGGCGGAGACATGGTAATTGACGGCAAATTTGAAATCGGCCAGCTCTCAAGCTTCATTAACTACATAACACAGATTCTGATGTCCTTAATGATGATTTCCATGATCTTTATCATGCTTATTATATCCAGGGCATCCATAACCCGTATTATGGAAGTATTGGAGGAAGACATTGATATTAAAGATACCGAAGCATCTCTTGATAATAAGGTTAAAGATGGTTCCATCGAATTTAGGAATGTATCCTTTAGCTATGCCAAAGAGAAAGAGAATCTAACCTTAAGCAATATTAATTTTTCCATAAAATCAGGTGAAACCATCGGTATCATCGGAGGCACCGGCTCTTCCAAAACCACACTGGTGCAGTTAATACCAAGACTCTATGATGTACTGGAAGGAGAAGTTATCGTAGGCGGTACCAATGTAGCGGAGTATTCCCTGGAAACCCTTCGTAATGAAGTAGCCATGGTACTGCAGAAAAATGTCTTATTCTCCGGTACAATCCGGAAGAACCTCCTATGGGGCAATGAACATGCCACGGAGGAAGAGATCACAGATGCCTGTAAATCAGCCCAGGCACATGACTTTATCCTGTCCTTTCCGAAAGGCTATGATACGGAATTAGGTCAGGGAGGTGTTAATGTATCCGGTGGACAAAAGCAGCGTTTATGCATTGCCAGAGCACTGTTAAAGAAACCCAAAATCGTGGTATTGGATGATTCTACCAGTGCAGTGGATACCGCAACCGACAGTAAAATCCGCCAGGCATTTAAAGAAAAACTAAAAGGGACCACAACCATTATCATAGCACAGCGAATTTCTTCTGTCTGTGATGCAGACCGTATACTGGTTCTGGATGACGGCAGGGTGGATGCCTTTGCAACCCATGAAGAATTAATGGATCAGAATCGAATTTACCGTGAAGTTTATGAATCACAGCAGAAAGGAGCTGAATAATATGCCGGGGCCAATGAGCGGAGCAAGACCGGGTGCAAAACCAAAAAATGCCGGTAAGACCTTAAAACGAATCTTTAGTTACATGACCGAATATAAATGGCAGCTCTTCGTGGTTATTCTTGGAATATCCATTAGTGCGGGAGCGCAGATTATCGGTACCTCCTTTTTAAAGAGCATAATTGATGAGTATATCAGACCTCTGACCGGTAATTATAATACAGAGTTATTACAGGGATTTATTAATACACTCCTGCTTATGGGAGGCATTTACCTGTTGGGCATTATATTTGCTTACTTATATTCCCGGATTATGGTAAGTGTATCAACGAAAACTCTTTATAAAATCCGTGCGGAGCTATTCGCTAAAATGGAAACATTTCCAATCAAATACTTCGATACCCATACCCATGGGGATTTAATGAGCCGTTTTACCAACGATACGGATACCATCCGTGAAATGTTAAGCAACAGTGTTGCCAATTTTATCTCCTCTGCCATTACCGTAACGGGTGTTTTTATCATGATGCTGTTATTCAGCTGGCAGCTGACGATTGTGGTAATTGTTATGCTTTTTGTTATGCTGAAGGTAATAAAAACCGTAGGCGGAAAAAGCGGAATGTATTTTAAAGCCCAGCAGGTGGAACTGGGTAAAGTAAACGGATATATTGAAGAAATGTTTGAAGGACAGAAAGTGGTTAAGGTATTCTGCCATGAAGAAGCTGCCAAAGCCGAGTTTGAAAAGCTAAATAATAAACTATGCGAAGCAGCTACAAGCGCCAATACCTTTGCCAACATCCTCATGCCGATTATGGGAAACCTGTCCCATCTATTGTATGCGGTTACTGCAATAATAGGCGGTGTCCTGGCGGTCTACGGTTCCATAAGCATTGGTACTGTTGTTGCCTTCCTTCAATATACCAGAAGTTTTTCCCAGCCTATTACCCAGATCTCCCAGCAGTTTAACTCGGTACTTACCGCTCTGGCCGGTGCCGAGAGAATCTTTAGCATGATAGATGAGGAGCCGGAAACCGATGAAGGATATGTAACCTTAGTCAATGCCCTTCTCGATGAAACCGGGAATCTGGCTGAAACGAAGGAGCATACCGGGATCTGGGCCTGGAAACACCCTCACAAAGAGGATAATACCGTTACCTATACCAGAGTAAAAGGTGAGGTGGAATTTGATAATGTTACCTTTGGCTATGAAGAGGATAAAGAGGTTTTAAAGGAAATCAGTCTAATTGCCAAAACCGGCCAGAAAATTGCATTTGTAGGCTCTACCGGGGCAGGTAAGACTACCATTACCAATCTGATTAACCGTTTTTATGATGTCCCTGACGGTAAGATCCGTTATGACGGAATTAATATTAATAAAATTAAAAAAGCAGATTTAAGGCGTTCCCTTGCCATGGTATTGCAGGACTCTCATTTATTTACCGGTACGGTGATGGAGAATATCCGCTATGGTAATCTTTCGGCTACGGATGAAGAAGTCATGGCTGCTGCCAGGCTTGCCAATGCCGACTCCTTTATCAAACACCTGCCTCATGGATATGATACATGGCTTACCTTCGATGGTACCAATCTGTCCCAGGGCCAGCGGCAGTTACTTACCATTGCAAGAGCTGCGGCTTCGGACCCTCCCGTCCTTATTCTGGATGAAGCCACCTCTTCTATTGATACGAGAACGGAAGCTTTGATCGAAAAAGGAATGGACCGGTTAATGGATGGCAGAACCGTATTTGTCATTGCACACAGGCTGTCTACTGTCCGTAATTCCCATTCCATTATGGTACTGGAGAACGGTCAGATTATTGAGCGGGGCAATCACAAGGAACTAATTGAACAAAAGGGGAAATATTACCAGCTCTACACAGGAATGTTTGAATTATCTTAAAAGGATATATTATCAGCGTTCATATAAACCTCAAAATTGACCTTATACACTCGAATCTAATAAGAGAAGCTGTTGCATAATTTCATTGCAGCAGCTTTTTATTTGTACATATAACCGGCTCTCGATTTGGATGGGTAATGACTGATTTATAAACTGCCGGAACCTGGGTCCACCAATGAATAATTCATAAAAACTGTCAAAGATTACTTCCATAAAACTGCCAAAGATTAATCCATAAAACCAACAAAGATTAATCCATAAAACTGTCAAAGATTAATCCATAAAACTGTCAGTGGATTGACAGATGCAAGCTCTTTATTATACAATTTACGGAAAGAGGAGGTTTTTTATGATTACATTAAGTTCCAAACGATTAAGAGTAGAGCTTGCGGCTCCCGGGGAAGCACCAAATAATAAATACCGCTTTGATCACGCAGGGTTTATAACGGAAGTTATTCTGGATAATACCGTCCGGTTTTGCGCCTCAGAACCCCAGAATCTGAATCATCCCTGTTCCGGCGGCAGAGGATTATGTAATGAATATGGATTTGATATCAGTAAAGAAGTACCGGCCGGTGAATTTTTCCCAAAATTCGGAATTGGCCTGATACAAAAAGCTGCCGATGAAAGTTTTGTTTTCTATAAAAACTATAAAGATGTGCAATTATTTCCGATAAATGTTCATCCGACAGAAAACAGGGTTACTTACATAACAGAACCGATACCTTGCCAGGGCTACGCACTTCGCTGCAAAAAAGAAATCACATTGAATGACAACCTTATTATTATGGCTATCTCTGTTGAAAATACCGGAGAGAAAGAAATCAGTCTCCATGAATACTGCCATAATTTTTTGAGCATCGATGGAATGTCGGCGGGGCCGGATTACTGCCTGGAAATACCCGGCATTCACGATTTAGGATATGAGCGGCTTATTGATTCAAACGGTCTGTCCACTCACTTAAAAGGAAATGGCAAAGGGATTACATTTTGTGAACATACTGCAATAGGGACGTTTTATTCCGTTGATACAGCCAATATATCAGAGAATATTCCTTTTACCTGGACTCTCTCCCATAAAGGTGCGAAAGCATCTGTAGAAGCAGAAGAATATTTTACCCCTTCCCGGATCAATATATGGGGTGTTGACCATATGCTCTGCCCGGAAATGATGCATCAGTTTTCAGTAAAACCCGGTGAAATCCATGAATGGAAACGCAGCTGGAAATTTGACAAACAATATGATTAAGAAAGTGTCTTTGGCATATCAAATCCCCCTGATTCCGCTCATTTATACGTGTAATCAGGGGGAGTCTTTATGCCTTTTGGGTTCATAAGAATAACTATACCTAATACAAGTCCGATATAAGGGTGCTGCCAAACCTTATAAGCTGGTACCATTTATTAACTAAACTTTTTATTATCTCAATAAACGTTCGGTTAATGAAACATTTTTTTATAGCATTTCTATTATTTATACTAATAATGTACCCCTAACCGTAGACACATTATATAGTGTAGACCTGCCTTTCAGACATCCTTATTAAATAATCCTTAATTATGGGCACTGTACATCTATTATTTACATTCTTTTTTTACGTTCTTTTATTTAAGTATTATTTTATTTAGACGTTCTATTATTAATTTAGTAAATTTATAGGAATTACCAGCACCAAAAACAACGATAATATCACCCGGCTTCGCTTTTTGAGAAATCGTATCTGCTATTTCACTCATATCTTCAATATAAGAAGCTTTGCCAGCCTTAACTTTACTGATAAAGGCATTCATATCTACAGGTTCCAGATTTTTATTGATTTCTCTGCCAACATAGGTTTTTGTAACTATGGTTTCATCTGCTTTGCTTAAGGCTTCGATAAACTCCTCCTGAAATAATCTTAACCTTGATATTTGATGGGGTTCAACTATGGCATATATTTTACTGCCTGGATAAGTAGTTCTGAATGTGTCTAAAACCGAAGCAATTGCCGTAGGATGGTGGCCATAATCATCAAACACTTTTATACCGTTTACCTGATCAACCAGTTCTGTTCTTCGGCCAATACCCTTGTATTTTTCGAAAACAGGTTTAATGGTTTCCGTATTTATTCCCAATTCAGCAGCGGCACTAAGTACTCCTAAAGAATTTGACACATTATGTGCTCCCAGAAGACCCAGTTTAAAACTCTCTTTCATGTTTGGTCCAATAACCTCAAATTCCGTATTATTTTCATTAAAACTGTTAATTACACCCTTATACTCAACGCTAAAAGGAAAATCAAAGCTATGGTTCATGTAATAACCAATGACCTTAACCTTCTTTTCCAGGAGCCAATTCTTCATTTCTGCCAATACCTCTTTGATTCCCTCACTTTCTTCATTTACCACAAGGGTAGCGGGATGTTTCATATTACGGATAAAATTATTAAATGCCGCTTTAAATTCTGTAAAATCTTTAAAAAATTCTGGATGATCCATTTCAATGTTATTAATGATAATTAATGAAGGGGAATAGTTTAAAAAATTGCAATTGAATTCATCTGCCTCGCAGACAAAGTATTTGGATTCAGAAATTCTGAAACCACCACCCCAGGGTCTGTATATAGTACCGGCTTCTACTATAGGGTCCAGTCCGCCGGCTTCTAACGCTAAACCCGCCAGAACGGTTGTAGTTGATTTTCCATGGGTTCCGGCTACTGCAATAAGGTATTTATCTTTCTGAAGATATTTTCCCATAAATTCCTGCCAGGTCATTAATATATTGCGCTTTCTTCCTTCAATAATTTCGGGATGGTCAGGATTAATATCAAATACAGCCGGAGTAACTGCTAAAATATCTACCCCCTCCAAATGTTCACAATTATGTCCCTTCATTATTTCAATCCCACTACTCTTTAAAGCATCACTATAATAACCTTTATCATTACAATCACATCCTGTAACTTCAAATCCTGATTTTTTTGCAATAACAGCAATAGGCGCCATTCCACTTCCGCCAATTCCCATGAAATGTACATGTATTTTTTTATCCATACTTATACCCCTTTGAAATTTATGTTATTCTTGTTTATTTATAATATCATGAACATAAATATGTGTTCTTGACTTGTAATCCTCATTCTACTATTATTATATCATAAACATAATGCGTGTTCTTGAGCTTGTAATACTCATTCTACTATTATTATATCATAAAAATAATGCGTGTTCTTGAGCTTGTTACTAATAGGAATACAAACAATTTTCTAATGCTATCATGTTAATATTATCCTCATTCTGCTTACATTATATCATGTTTTGAATGTATTCGTTAAAAAAAGAAAATAGAATGCCTGCACTGTTGAATCCTTAATATAAAACAAAGATTACATTTGGTGAACGCAGAAAGCTCTCGTGCAATGTGTGTATGGCAAAACCAGTATACTCATTTTGAGCAAGTAAACCTTTTACCCTTAGGAATTTATCTATATTTCAATTAAATTTCACAAGATTTACCGTAAAATAAAAGAAGAACGTGTTGCAAAACTAACCTTTTATGGTTAGAGCGCCATACGTCCTTTTTCTTTTGGATTTTCACATGCAAGCCATTGATTTTATAACCTGTTTTTCGTATTAAGATCCAGCTATACCAACTATATATCCAATCTGTAAAAAAGAAAATGGTTAATTATTGCTACTGCTGGTCAACGATTGGTGCCAGATATTTTTTCATAGTCAGGTACTGCTTATTTGATATAATGATCTTATTGCCGTCCCTTGAAATATAGCCGTCTTCTTCCATTTTCTTAATGGCACGGTTAATGGTCTTCACACTTAGTCCTGAGCGTTCCGACAATTCGACTCTGGTAATATTTAAAACACATTTCTTCTCATCCGCCTGTTCGTATATCTGGGTAAACAGATATATAATCCGGTCAATGCCCTGCAGGAATAAAAAGAGCCGCTCTTTTCTGGCCTGTTCCAGCAGATAACTTCCCATAGATTCGATTTCCATGTGCAGCGCATGGATATCATTTAACATCCACTTTTCAAATGTACTTTTGGATATGACAATCATGGTACAATCTGTTACGGTCTTAAGTGTCGTTTTATAACTTTTCATATTAAGGAGGATTTCCATAGCTCCGAACACTTTCACCGCATAAAACCACATATAATCATATACAATCCCGCAGATGCGGTAATCAATTGCCCTTACAATTCCCTCTGTCAATATATAAACATTATCAACCTCCGCATTTTCTTCAATGAAAATGCTGTCCTTTTCTTTGCGTACAATCTGCATGGATTCCAGAAACCAAAGAGGTGAATTGTTGAGATAGCGGTTTAAATAATCCCGTTTTTCACCGGCGAGACTGTTTTGCAATTCGACAATCTTATTTATATTATCTTCTCCTGCCACACTAATTCCCCACTTCCCTTAATAGTCTGTGTTTGATATCATCCTTGGCGAAAGAGATTTCTATAGAATTTATTATGAGCTGTCGCAGCTGGTCTTTCTCCAATCCCATATTCTCACATACCTTTATTAGTTCCTTCGTGACGGAGGTATTGCTCACCGTACGGTTGTCCGTATTAACGGATACCGGCAGACCATGCTCCAGAAACTGCAGCAGCGGATATTCCTTCCAGGTGTTTACTGCTTTGGTGTGAAAATTACTGCTTGGACACAGTTCAATACCAATTCCTTTGTCTCTGCATTGCTTCATAAGCGAAGAATCCTGAATTAAAGCAATACCATGCCCCAGTCTTCCTGCTCCCAGTTCAATCGCTTCTCTAACATTCTGAATACTTCCGCATTCGCCGGAGTGAATGGTAAATGGCATCTCCAGGCGCTTTGCCTGTTTAAATAATTCCCGGTATCCGCTGGTTGGAAAAGCAGCTTCGTCACCGGCCAGATCCAAGGCACAGACGCCCGTTCCAAGATATTCCCTGGCACATTGAAGCATCAGCAGATTTGAATCCATGGTATAATGCCTCATGGCACAAACGATTACGGAAGCTTTTATATCACTGTACTGCTCTGCTTTTGCGATTCCCTCCAAAACACTTTCAATTATCCGTTTGCAGCTAAGGCCCCCACTGACAGAAGACATAGGAGCAAACCGGATTTCCAGGTATTTTACGTTTTCCGCTGCCGCACGTTCTACTATATCTATTGCAGCTTGCCTCAGACCTTTTTCCGTCTGCAGACACAAAAGGGGTAAATCAAATTTCTTTAAATACTCTTTCAGACTGGTACAATCTTCTGAAACCAAAAGTTCTTTCCGCAATTGTTCTCCGGTCATAGAAATCCCCTGATCCGCCAATAAGACAGAAACTGTCTCAGGCTCCATTGAACCGTCCAGATGACAATGTAAATCAGTTTTAGGCAATTGCCATAACCATTCCTGCTCCATTAACTTAAGCATTCCTTTCTGAAAATACATTTTTAAGTCCTTTAGAGAAAAACTGAATTACCGGCCCTGCGGTTAATGCCGTTAATAAGGTAACCACTCCGAATTTTCCTCCAAGAACGATACCAATGAGAACCATAATAATGTCGAATGCGATCTTTGTCTTTTTAAAATCCCATCTTAATTTATCCCGGATTACCATAACCACACCGGTAAATGGGTCCAGGCCGATATCAACAGCAATAAATATTGCTACTCCAGTATATAACAGCAGGC
>JAEZSL010000278.1 GCA_023443925.1 Bacillota bacterium
TATCCTGGATTATTATGATGAAAAGTCCAGGGGAGGCTATATATCCCTGATTATAATCGAACACAGTTTTATCAGCCAGCAGGGAAAAGCCAGCAGCGGGCAGCTGTCCATTGCAGAGGACAGTGTGGTAGAAGAATTGAAAAAACTGTCGGAAGTCATCCATAAGAACGGTTCAAAATGTGTTATGCAGATTAACCATGCCGGTATAGCTGCCAAAAAGGAAGTCACCGGTATGGAGATAGTCGGTCCGTCTGCTGCAGTCAGTCCTCTTATTTCAAAAGGTGAATCCGATGGGAGTGCCTCCTTTCATGAGCTTACCTCTAAGGAGATTGCGGAAATTGTATCTGATTTCAGCAATGCCGCACGTCGTGTGAAAGAAGCAGGATTTGACGGAGTGGAAATCCACTCGGCTCATGGATATCTTCTGCATCAGTTCTTTTCACCGCTGAGCAACAGCCGCACAGATGAATATGGCGGTTCACTGCTTAACCGCATCCGCATTCACCTGGAAGTAATCAAGGCAGTGAGGGAAGCGGTAGGTAATGATTATCCCGTACTTTTGAGAATGGGCGCAGCGGATTATATAGAAGGCGGTGCAGATCTGAAAGATAGTATAACAGCCGCGTTAGAATACGAAAAAGCGAGGGTGGATATTCTGGATATATCCGGCGGCTTCCGTGGATTTACAATACCTGGATACGCAGGTGGTCAGGGCTATTTTGCGCCAATTACAGAAGCCATCAGGCAGAAAGTTGCGGTACCTGTAATTCTCACCGGAGGTATTACAGATGCAGAAGCAGCAGAAGAACTGTTGGCGGAAGGAAAAGCAGATCTAATCGGAGTAGGCAGGGCAATCTTGCAGGATTCTGAATGGGCAAAACAGGCAATCCTTTCTTTAAGTGAGAAATAACAGCAGATAATGATTTCAGGCTGTGCAGACACATCAAAAACTAAAAGGTACCAGGAATACTATTAAGCTCCTTCATGTAATAGGCAGTTAAGTAAAACTGTTTATCATGGAGGAGTTTTTTAAATCCGCTAATAAAAAATTTTCATCCGGAGGAATCATTACAGCAATTTTGCATGAGAGATCTGGAAAATATTAGGTCGTGTATGGTAAATAATAACTTAAATATGGCAAATTATAGCATATAATTGTGCGAAATTGGTTGAAAAATGGAAAATACAAGCGTATAATGTAGATTATGTATATAAATATTATATATTGGGAGTGCTATGATTAAAAAAGAGCTGATAAGAAAGAGTGCAATAAAGATTATTGCCCGGGATGGATTTTACAATGCCAACGTAAAAAAGATAGCAGACGAGGCCGGGATAGCGGTAGGTACGGTCTACCTGTATTTTAAGAATAAAGAAGATATTTTAGATTATATTTTCTGCATTGAAAATCAAAAAAGAGCGGATTTTATTAATGAATTATACCTTAAAGGAGAAACTCTTGAAGCAGTCCTGGAGCATTTTCTGGATTATCATTTCGATTGTTTTAAAAATGATCTGGATACCGTAAAGGTTCTGTATATGGAATTGACCACAGTAAATTCCATTAAAGAACAGCAGGCAAAATTCTATATGAATCATGTTTATGAAGCTTTCGTTAATATCTTAAACAGGGAGAAGCTAAAAGGGGGGATCAATGCAGAACTGGATGTTGAGGTCTTAGCAACTTCAATATTATACTTTTTACGTATATATTCCTACAATATGCTGCTGAAGGATAATACGGCCAATTATGAAAGTTTAAAGTCACATTTAAGAGCTTTTCTGCTGCATGGTATAAGGGGATAAAGTTTTATACAAAAATGAATGACAGTTCATTCATATTGGAGCACATGGCATAAACCATCTGCTGGCAGGTGGCCTGCTGCTTCAAATCAAGGTGTGAATTAGGCACCATATAATTCATGCCTTTCTGGCATAAATCGTGAAGAATAACGGCTTTTGCTATTCTTCTAATGACTCGCATGCATTTCGCGAGGCAATTCACATTTATAACCATGCATACCGTAAGCCACGCTTGTGGTACTGCCAAAATAAGAAGTGTGAAATGTCTTTTCTTTCACGCTTACGTAACATGGCTTTTTCATTGTACGCCAGGTTACATATCATCCGGATAAATATAAGAATTTAAGGGAGTATTTTATGTATCGAAAATTAAAAGATAGTTTATTATTTAAGCAAATATTAGTAAGTGGTGCCACAGTTATAGCAGTTGTTGTTATTTTAACCCTCATAAGTTACATTAAGACCAGCAGAGCGGTTACCGAAGAAATAGAAAAACAGCTGGATGTGAAACTGGAGAATGTAATAAGCAGTATATTAAGCGCCGAAAAAAACATTGAGAATGAGATCATGATTATAAGTGACCTGCAGACTGTAAAAAACTTTAGTTCCGGCAGCAACGGAAATGAAATAAAAAGCATACTTTCTGATTACGCAAATCAGCAAAGTGATATTGTGGACAACTTGTTTATTGCAGATATTAACGGTGATGTTTTATATGATAGTGTGAATAATACCCTTACCGGAACCAACGTTTCCGACAGGGATTATTTTACGGCATCAAAAGGCGGCAGCCTTTTCTGGAGTGATATTTTAGAATCCAGGTTATCCGGTAATATGGTACAGGTAGTTAGTCTTCCTGTTTATAATACCAATAAAGAAATAACAGGAATCATAGCGGCATCCATAAAATTTAATTATATTACCGGTATACTGGATCAGGTTAAGGTCGGAAACCAGGGATATGCCTACCTTATCGACAAGGAGGGTAAACTGATCTACCATCCGGATAAGGCTTTACTTAATACAAAGATATCAGATCTGGGGGTTTCTGAGCTGACCGCAGCACAGCCGGATATGACAGCAGGTCAATCGGATAAAATCCAGTACAAATTCCACGGAGTTGAAAAGCTGAATATATATAAACCCATTAATAACTGGTCTTTATCCCTCAATGCGGCGAAGCAGGAATATATTCAGCCGGTGACTGCCTTAAAGAATGATTTAATCGTTATTGGCGTTATCTGCCTAATTTTAGGTGTTTTTATCTCAGCTTTTATTAGTTTTAATATCGTACGGCGTGTTAAACGGTTAAAAGATGTGATATTTACTGCCGCAGAAGGAAATCTGCAGGTAAAAGCAGCCGAAAAAAACTTAAAACAGTGTTGGGAGATCATGAAATGCGATCAGAAAGAGTGCATCGCTTACGGTGCAGCCGATTTAAAATGCTGGGATATGCCGGGTACCCTATGCCATGGTGAGGCTCAGGAGAATGTTATTATCAAACTGGATAAGTGTAAGCAATGCCAAACTTATATATTATCACAAGGTGATGAAATCCAACAGATGGGGCGAAGTATGAACACTATGTTTTCTAGCTTTGGCAGCATGGTAGTCAATATCCGGAATGTTGCGGATAATCTGCTGGATTCCAGTAAAATCCTGTCTGCCAATGCGGAAGAAAACAGTGTAGCTTCCGAAGAAATTGCCAAAAGTATGAACGAGATTACCTCCGGTTCGGAGGAACAGGTAAATTATATTGGTGTGACAAACACTTTGGTACAGGAAATGAATGAATACATGCATAAATCGGATACGGCTGCAAAAGAAATGTCAAAAAGAGCGGATGAGGTTTATAAAAATTCCGAAAACGGCCAGACTGTAATTGATAATACCATGGAGCACATGACTGATATAAGGGAAGGCTCAGAGATTACTGTTGAACTGATGAATTCCCTGCATAATAAATCGGATGAAATTGGCAATATAAATAAAGCGATAGAAGAAATATCCGAACAGACAAATCTTTTAGCCCTAAATGCAGCAATCGAGGCTTCAAGGGCCGGAGAAGCCGGCAGAGGCTTTTCCGTAGTGGCGGATGAAATCAGGAAGCTTGCAACGCAGGCCCAGGAATCAGCCAAAGGAATCCAGAATTTAATAAGACAGATCCAGGCGGATATTTTACAGGCCAATAATCAGATTGTCCTGGAAAATAAAAAAGTTGAAGATGGAATTGTCTCGGTCCTGGAATCCAGAAATGCATTTCTTCTTATTAAGAAAAATATTAATGAAGTCGTACAAAATATCCAAACTGTGGTTTCGGAAGTTGATAAAACCCAGAAGTCCAGTAACCAGGTTGCCCGGTCCATCGAGAGTATTGTTGAGATTGTACAGGCATCTTCCGCAGGAGCAGAAGAAGTTGCGGCCACAACCGAGGAGCAGACTGCTGTAACGGAAGAAATCGCTGCTTCTGCACAGGTCTTAAGAAATATGGCAGATCAGCTGATAACATCCATTGCCAGCATTAAAGTAACGAATTAAATGTTTTAGGGCAGGACTTTATTTTTGGATATATCAAGATCACCGGGACTTTGAAATCCGATACCATTTTTTAAGCTGCCCAATTTACCGGTACCTGTAATGCTGTTATTTTGGAGTATACTGCCCTTACTGCCTGTTCCCACATAGATACCGTAATTAGCTGTATCAGCAATCACATTGTCACCTATATAACTTCCGGGGGCATTACTGATATAGATGCCGTTCCGGCTGCTGGACCTGATGATGTTTTTCTTTAAAGAAAAACCATTTACCGAGCTGTTGTCTCCGGTAATATGAATTCCGTCATCATTTTTAGCAGCGTTTGAGCCTTTAATTTTGTTCTCATTGATGGTTCCGGAGCCTAACTGGTAAGCATAGATACCATATCTTTGATAGCCGGATATTTTGTTACCGGTTATTGCTGCATCGTTACTCTGCTGATATATGGCAATTCCGCAATCTCCCGGGGATGAAACCGTATTGTATGTCACGGTGCATGAAATACTTTGATTGTACAAAAAGATTCCTGTCTTACCGGGAACAGATATAGAATTTTTCGTTATGGCAGCCTGGGAGGAAGCAGCGAGGCCGATACCGCCTTCGGTGCTTCCTTTAGCCCCGGTATTCGTAAGTATATTTTCTGTTATCAGGGCGGAATTACTTCCGTTAATGAGATAGATTCCATTTTTTTGTGTTTCGGTTATGGTATTGGAGGAAATATTTGAAGCTACCGTACTCTCCAGAAACATCCCATAGCGGGCGGTATTACCAATGGTATTATTTTCAATGGTTACTCCGGTTAAAGGTCTTTCCGGGTTACCGATGGTGCGGATACCGTCACCCCACAAAGGACCGGAGGAGGATTGGTATTCCTTGATATCCTCTATTCTGTTATTTTTGATGACTATATTGTAGTTATCCGGAAGCGGTTCCTGCTTTGTAGCGGTTAACGCATCCAGATAGTACTGGTTATTGATATAGGTATAGGCCAGGATTCCAAGGCCTGCATTTTTTATGGTATTATTACTGATTTCCAGATTGACATAATTAAAGGCTTTCACAGCGGCTTCCGATAAATCATGCAGTTGATTTCCGGATATTACAATATTTTTATGAAAAACACCTTTCACGGAGGTATGGGAACCGATCGCTCTGGGGTAATCATAAATATTGCAGTTGGTTATGGAGATGCCGTCACAGGGAAGGTCATCATATACCAGGATTTTGGACTGCATGGAAGGCAGAATCTTATTATTATGGACAATGTCAATCTGGATTGCTTCCTTTAGAGTGTTCCCGGCATAACCGTATAAGGTGCAGTTATCCACCGAACCGTTTTTTACACCACCGAAAGTTATGAGATGGCTTCCGCCCGGTACATTGCATAGGGTGGCATCTTTTATTATAACATTGGAGGCATGAATAAAGCGGAACCCTTCCGTACCTTTGCCCAGATTCTGGATTCTTGAAGAATCCCATATTCCGCCCATAACCGTAATGTTTTCTGTTGTATTGTAACCGCCTTTATCGTGTGTCAGGTCATTTGCAAGGATACCGCCTTTTAAGTGGTTTTTAAGCAAACGGGCTTTGGGATCGGCTATAATTGTGGTATTGCTGTAGACTCGAAGTTCCTTATCAAGTAGATAGGTACCGGCAGGAATTTTAATCGTTAACTGATACGTATTATATTTATTATAATCAAGGAGCCTCTGCAGGTCGGAAGCATTATCCCCTGGTTCTGCAGTTTCCGTTCTTATTGTGCCCTCTACAGCTTTTACATAAAACTGCCCGAATATGAAGAAAATCACCGGCAGCAGCACCAATAGGCCTGTTAATAATTTCTTTTTCATAGTTATCCCTCATGCATAACGCAGACCTGTCTGCGTTACTGCTTTAATAAGTAGTTTGAAAGGAACTTTCAAACTTATCCCTCATGCATAACGCAGACCTGTCTGCGTTACTGCCTTAATAAGTAGTTTGAAAGGAACTTTCAAACTTATCCCTCATGCATAACGCAGACCTGTCTGCGTTACTGCCTTAATAAGTAGTTTGAAAGGAACTTTCAAACTTATCCCTTCCTTTAAGTATTACAGAAATTATTCAAAAAGTACTTATATGTCTTTAGTCTACCTCAGAACCACTTAAATGTAAACGGAACAACGATTTTTCCAGGGAGGAATATACTGGATAACGATTTATAATCAGGCCGGATTAGGCAGGGAATCGAGTTATTTCTTCTCCTCAACCTGCTTAAAGGTTACTTCATAGGTACCCATAGAAGCCATAGTTACAATAATTGCATTCAGCATAATGAGTACGGTACGCTCCATAGTAATATGACCGGTAAAATATTCTACAAAAAACAAAAGAAAGAATGCAATAAAGTATACGACATACCTGGTATGTATTTTCCATACTTTATCCAGAGGTATTTTTAAGAATTGTACAATTAAAGTAGTAGCTGCTACGGCGCCGGCCATTGTGCCAAGAAAATCCCAGGTCATAAAATTATCAATGGGCGGTGCTGCCCCAAATACCGCAAATAAACTGCTTCGGATCAAAATTGCCGTTGTATGTACCGGGTGTAACAGAGAAACAAAATGATAAAATAAATCCATATTCCACATATCCAGGCTCCTTCCTTTGAAATAACGGTTCTTGTCTCATTTTCATTATATAACTTTGGTAATTTATTACAATGGTTTTTGCATCATCTACAGATTTTTTGCTAATTCTACGTAAGAAAGAAGGCTCTGTTGTATCTTAATTATAGTAATTAAGTATAGTCCATATATAAGTTTATAAGAAGGTTGCTATATTTATGAATTGGAATTTGTACTTTTAGCTGCTTGTCAGAAATTGAGAAATGTTAATTTGTACTAAGTGAAGATATGGTACTTGCCAGGAAGGATTGATAGAAATTTCTTCTTTCCCCAAAATGGAGGTATTCTAAATGAAAACTTTATCCGATAACCATATAAAGAAAGATATGGATTTAGGGTGGTCGGATGATAATTGATATTGATATAAAAATTGCAAATAGCAGCGGTAAACTAGTACACAGTTTTTCTAAAAGGTTTAATGAAAGACTGGATTTGTCTGATAATATAGAAAAAGACAACGGTATGAGCAAGGATTTTGAAGACTTCCTTGCGGAGTATTTAACGGCCAGCGGGCGGGTTGTCCGTAAAAAGCTGATAACGGAAGTATCTGGAGGTATACAGAATTCCGGTTTAAAAAGTGAAGCCGGCAGGTACTGGGAAGAAACGGATGACGGAATTACGGATAGTGAAATGGAATACCGAATCCGTATCGGTAAAAATAAAGTTATAGCCGGAAGAATTCCTTTCCAGCGGCTGAACCGCCTGAATTCAGTGACGAATGCATTGGATAAGGCAGAAGATGAGTATCTGGGTGTATCCGAGAGCAGCAGTACGGATTATACCGGTTTTGATGGAGGCGGTTTAAGTCCCGATACCGGAAGGAAAGACGTTACTGCTGATCTGGAACGGAATATTCAAAATCTGATGATACAGGCAGTTGAAAAATATGAATCGAATTTTTATCATATGGAAAAGGAAAAAGAAGAATACAGCCAGTTGTGAGAGCTTAGGATGTCCTTGCCAGAATAAAACATAACCGCTATAATACATATAATAACAGGTATGACAGGTGGTGCAATTTTGACGGATAAAAAGATTACTTCCATAGAAGTGAAAAAAATGAATAAAAACCGTATCTATAAACTGATTTATAACAGCAGGGAAATTGCCAGACAGGATATCGCTTCCCTGCTGTCCTTAAGTCTGCCTACAGTTAATCAGAATCTTAAGGAATTAACGGAAGATGGGTTAATCCAATACGTCGGCAATTTTCAGTCCACCGGAGGGCGGAAAGCACAGGCTATTCTGCCGGTACCGAATGCGGGAATCAGTATAGGAATGGAAATCAGAAGGAATCAGGTCAGTATACTGGCTATTGATTTATACGGTTCGGTTCTGGATTATGAAAAATATAGGAAGGCATTTTCAGAGGAAGAAGAGTATAGCCGGTATCTGGGATATCTGGTTCAGAATATGATAGAGCATAACCATTTTTATAAAAACAGAATTCTGGGGGTGGGTATTGCTGTTCCGGGAGTATTTGACCAGAATAAGGAATATATTATCAAAGCTCCGACGCTGTCAGTAAATCAGTATCCTTTAAGTAAACTGACACAGGCAATAGAGTATCCCTGTATAGTGGATAATGATGCCAATGCCGGAGCTTTCACCGAATTATGGACGAATTCACAAAGAGAAGACAAAGCTTATCTATCCGTGGGTAAGGGTGTCGGCGGTTGTATTATAAAAAAAGATGAATTGTATAAGGGGCACCATCACAGGGCCGGGGAATTCGGACATATGACCGTATCCCCCGGGGGCAGGTTATGTAATTGCGGTCAGAAAGGCTGTTTGGAGGCATATATCTCTACTGCCCGTATATCCGATGATTTAGGCTGTCAGGTAGAAGACTTCTTTTCGGAACTGTCTTCCCAAAATGCAAAATATTTAAAAATTTGGGACGAGTATCTGGAATATCTGTGCATCGGCATCAATAATATATATATGGTATATGACAGCGATGTGGTTTTAGGCGGGGTACTGGCACAATATCTGGATCCTCATCTGGACGAGATAAGAAAACGTCTGGCAGAATGCAATTTCTTTGAAAAGAGCGGAGAATACTTTAAACTTACCCAGTATCAAAGCCGGGCTGCGGCCATTGGTGCGGCTTTACAGCTGGTAAACCGGTTTATTGAGGGAATATAACGGTACCGGTGCAGAAAATCAGCATGGGGTACAGCCTGGAGCACAAGCTTTATTATGGCTTTCAGCCTCAGTTTTTACAGAATGTATTGACATAAATAATAATTTAAATTAGAATGATAATATACTTTTAGAAAAGCACTTTGTAAAAGTTCATACCTTACCGTATTAAGAATACAATTAATATGACAGGGCAGATAGCAGGGATACGGAGTTCCCTGCTATTGGTATGGAATAAGCTGATTTATTGCATAAGAATATTTAAAAAGGAAAGGTTGCCACCAGGTGATTTTACATATTATTCTGTGGCAGTATTCCGGGGATGCCGGGATATAATGGGTGCTAAAAATGAAAAATATGCCTGAAGTAAAATTAGGTATTGTGGCTGTAAGCCGCGACTGTTTCCCAATGACTTTATCCGTATCCAGAAGACAGGCGGTTGTAAAAGAATTTACCGCTAAATACGGAGAGCTTTATGAATGTCCTACCTGCGTGGAAAATGAAATCCACATGCGAACCGCATTAAGTGAAGTAAAAGCAGCCGGCTGCAATGCTTTGGTAGTTTACCTTGGCAATTTTGGACCGGAAACAGCCGAAACCTTACTGGCCAAAGAATTCGGCGGACCGGTTATGTTTGTGGCAGCAGCAGAAGAAACCGGGGATGATTTAATCGGCGGCCGCGGCGATGCTTACTGCGGTATGTTAAACGCCAGCTACAACTTAAAGCTTCGCAACATTAAAGCTTACATACCGGAATATCCTGTGGGTACTGCAGAAGAATGTGCGGATATGATGGGTGAGTTCTTACCGATTGCCCGTGCAATAATCGGATTAAACAGTTTAAAAATCATTTCCTTCGGACCCCGCCCTCAGGACTTTTTGGCCTGTAACGCACCAATCAAACAGCTTTATAATCTGGGTGTTGAAATTGAAGAAAACTCAGAACTTGATTTATTTGAAGCCTTTAATAAACATGCCGGTGATGCCAGAATTCCGGAAGTTGTTAAGAGTATGGAAGCTGAGCTTGGGCAAGGCAATTTAAAACCTGAAATATTGCCAAAACTGGCTCAATATGAAATCACACTGCTTGACTGGGCAGAAGGACATAAAGGTTCCAGAGAATATGTGGCAATTGCCGGAAAATGCTGGCCTGCTTTCCAGACCCAGTTCGGTTTTGTTCCCTGTTATGTTAACAGCCGTTTAACAGCAATGGGTATCCCCGTATCCTGTGAAGTTGATATCTATGGTGCCTTAAGTGAATTCATCGGCACAGCTGTCAGCGAGGATACAGTTACTTTGCTGGATATTAACAATACGGTTCCTGCCGATATGTTTGCAGCCGATATCAAAGGAAAACACAACTATACCCATAAGGATACCTTCATGGGCTTCCACTGCGGAAATACGGCAGCCGGCAAGTTATCTTTCTGTTCCATGAAATATCAGATGATTATGGCCAGAAACCTTCCGGAAGAAGTGACACAGGGAACCTTAGAGGGAGATATCGTTCCGGGAGACATTACCTTCTTCCGTTTACAAAGTACTGCAGATGCTAAATTAAGAGGCTATATTGCCCAGGGCGAAGTACTTCCGGTAGCCACTCGTTCCTTTGGAGCCATCGGTGTATTCGCAATTCCGGAGATGGGAAGATTTTACCGTCATGTATTAGTAGAAGGCAACTATCCTCATCATGGTGCTGTTGCATTCGGACATTTTGGCAAAGCGATCTATGAAGTATTTAAATATGCTGGAGTGGAAGCAGAGGAAATCGGCTTTAACCAGCCTAAGGGAATGCTGTATAAGACAGAAAATCCCTTTGCATAGAAACCTGAAGAGATGGAACTTTTTGAAAATATAAGAACCAGATTTTAAAGAAATAAATAAGATGCCCCGGAGATTATGCAATCTTTAAGGGCATCTTATTTTTTGCGGAAATTGTGTCCTGTTGCATAAAAACCCCTGCCGGGTGAGATGTATATGAATACGTAAAGAATAATATTGTTCGAAAGATTGTCACTACCTTGACTAAAAAAGTATTTCAATTAGAGATGATATTACATTAATACTATGACAAAATATATTCTCGTGGTATTACACCCGTATTATAATAAGAATCAGGAATATCCTTAGGAAATTAGAATAGACGGAGGTTACACATGATATTAGATATCTGTATTGATATGGTATATGAAGGAGTTAAATTTACAGACGCTATGGAAAAAGTCAGGAAAGCCGGATTCACTTCTTACGAATTCTGGAGCTGGTGGGATAAGGATATGGATTCCATTCTGGAAAAACAAAAAGAACTTGGTATGACTTGCACCACATTCTGCACCAAATCTGTTACCTTATTGGACCCGTTACAAAGACAGGCATATATTGAAGGTTTACAGGAAAGTATAGCCATGGCAAAGCGTTTTGGCACAAAACAACTGATTACCCAGACAGGCAGCCTGATACCCGGCAAAACCTATAAGGAACAGTGGGAGAGCCTTGTTGCCGGTTTAAAGGCCTGTGCTCCGGTATTGAAAGAAAATGATGTGGTTTTATTGGTAGAACCCCTAAATCTTTTGGATCACCCCGGTTATTACCTTACGAAATCATCAGAAGCTTTCCGCCTGATAAAGGAAGTAGAAGGCAGCCACATTAAAATATTATATGATATCTACCACTTTCAGATTGCGGAAGGTGATCTGATCAGAACCATATCTAATAATATCCAGGACATTGCCCACTTCCATTGTGCGGGAAACCCGGGCAGAGGCAATATCACCGAAGGGGAAATAAATTATCCGGAAATCTTCCGTACCCTCCGCCGACTGGGGTATACTGGCTGCATCGGTCTGGAAGGCAGGATATCCGGTGACCGGGAAATCGGTATTTCAGAAGCCGGTGCACTCTTAAAAAATAGTTTAGTCAAATAATTTACGGATTATAGGGATACGTTCTTTATCAAATTTAAAATTGTTTTCAGATAATAGTAATCCAATCAGTGTTAACAGGATACCAAGGGCAGCGATACCTGTGATTTCTTCCTGCAGTATCAGAAATGATACTACTACGGTAATAACGGGTATAATATAAATATACAGGCTTGACTTAATAGCACCCAACAATTTGGCAGCCAGATTCCAGGTTACAAAACAGAGAGCGGAAGCACCCATACCCAGGTATAAGATATTAAAAAGGTTCAGCGGTTTAAGCAATTGACCCATTTCAATATCTACCTTAAAGTACAGCAAGGCAGGAACCATAAAGATAAGGCCGTAGAAAAAAATCCTTCTGGTGGCCTGGATGATAGGATAGCCGTGATCACTGATTTTTTTGGAAAATACGGAATATACTCCCCATACCACAGCCGCCAGTACAGCCAGAATATCCCCCAGTGGATTCAGCTGCATTACGGTGCTTCCGTTGTAGCTGATCATTATGATACCGGTAATTGCGGTAATAAAGCCGATAAAGAAGGTAGGCTTCAGCTTTTCACCGGCTAAAAATATATGGGCAAAAATGGCGGTAAAAATAGGTGCAATGGATACCACAATACCCACATTGGAAGCATATGTATAGGTAAGAGCAATATTTTCTAACAGGAAGTATAAAGTAACACCGGTAATTCCGGCACCTGCAAATAACAGTTCGTGCTTTTTGTTACTGATCTTCAGTTTATGAGGAGACATTAGAAAAAGCATCAGGTATCCGATTATAAACCGGATTATTAGTATTTCAATCGGTGTAAACGTGGTTAATAATACTTTAGTAGATATAAAAGTTGTTGCCCAAATTACTACACTGAATAAGGCACCCAGGTGACCTTTTAGATTATTAGATTGTTGATTCATATATTTAACCTCATAAATAATACATTTGATACCAGGATTTTGCATTCTGACGAAATATAAAATCCTTTTACTGATTAGTTGCGGCATTTGTTTTGATATTGATAAACGATAACACCCCTTTTCGATATTAACAATATCAAAAGGGGTGCTGTTTTATTAGACAAGTTACTGAGTTACTGAGTATCTTCTTTAACTTACTGAGTATCTTTTCTTAAAGTACTAAGAGGGGTATTCAGGGGGTTGAAATTAACTGCCTGAATCTAAATAGTAATTTCATAGGGAAGCGGGACTTATCTGATTACAGTTTTACCGCCCATATAAGGCTGCAGAGCAGCAGGAATATTAACGGAACCATCTTCATTTAAGTTGTTTTCCAGGAAAGCAATTAACATTCTGGGAGGCGCTACTACAGTATTGTTTAAGGTGTGTGCAAAATATTTACCACCTTCGCCCACCACACGTATTTTCAGACGACGTGCCTGAGCATCTCCTAAATTAGAGCAGCTTCCGACCTCAAAATATTTTTGCTGTCTGGGAGACCAGGCTTCCACATCGATGGATTTTACCTTTAAATCGGCAAGGTCACCGGAACAGCATTCCAGGGTTCTTACCGGAATATCCAAGGTGCGGAATAGATCAACGGTATTCTGCCATAATTTCTCGAACCAGAATTTGCTTTCTTCGGGTTTACATACTACGATCATTTCCTGCTTTTCGAACTGGTGGATGCGGTATACGCCTCTTTCTTCCAGTCCATGGGCGCCTTTTTCCTTACGAAAGCATGGGGAATAGCTGGTTAAAGTCTGGGGCAGCGAGGTTTCCGGCAGTATGGTATCGATGTATTTACCAATCATGGAATGTTCACTGGTTCCGATGAGATAAAGATCTTCACCTTCTATTTTATACATCATGGCATCCATTTCGGCAAAACTCATAACTCCGGTAACTACGTCGCTGCGGATCATATAAGGAGGGATGCAGTAAGTAAAACCGCGGTCTATCATAAAGTCCCTGGCATAGGAGATTACTGCGGAATGAAGTCTTGCAATATCACCCATCAGATAATAAAAACCGTTGCCGGCAACTTTTCTGGCGCTGTCTAAATCGATGCCTTTTAGTTTTTCCATAATATCCGTATGGTAAGGGATTTCAAAATCCGGAACCACAGGTTCACCGTAACGCATTACTTCTACATTTTCACTGTCATCTTTACCGATAGGAACGCTGGGATCAATGATATTAGGAATTGTCATCATGATTTTTTTTATTTTTTCTTCCAGTTCACTTTCTTTTACTTCCAATTCAGCCAGGTGCTGTGTATCTAAAGTGATCTGCTTTTTCAAAGCCTCGGCTTCCTCTTTTTTACCCTGAGCCATTAAACCGCCGATCAGTTTTGAAGCTTTATTTTTTTCAAAACGAAGCGTGTCAGCTTCCTGCTTGGCATTCCTGCTGGCTGCATCCAGGGTGATAACTTCATCTACCAGCTCTAGTTTACTATCCTGGAATTTATTACGGATGTTTTGTTTTACAAGTTCGGGATTTTCCCTTACAAATTTTAAATCTAACATGATATTCCTCCTTATTTTGTAATTCTTAGCTGATTCGGCAGGTTAACACAAAGCCATGACAGCATCTGTAAGCCGTTCAGTTTGCGGCAGAGGAAATAAAAAAAATCCTTTCACCGCATATTAAAATATGGGACGAAAGAATTCCGCGTTGCCACCCAAATTGCCGTCATAAAAAAGTTACGGCCACTCGAAAGTAGGATATAGGCTACTAACCTTCCGGTTCTTCACCGGCAGCTCCAAAAGTGGAAAGATTTATCCTTTCACCGGTTTGCACCAACCACCGGCTCTCTGAAGAAATTAATAAATCGAAGCTTTTATCATCGCTGTTTCTTATATTTTTATTATTATATACCATTTTTTAATAATTAACAAGAATAATTTTTGATTGGAGAAAAACATGTGATAGGTAAATGAAAAAGTCATACTCTCCATCCATTGACAGCTGGGCAGCTCTTTGAGTTTCACACTAGGTGTTTGGAATAAAGGGACATTTCCAAATATGGTTCACAAAATTACTTTTATTTGAAAAATAAAGCCCTCCCGGCAGGAGGGCAGTTTATTAATTCCACCGGTAAGACATAAGCAGCTTATAAAGTTTCGTTCATACTGCCGGTCCGGTATCCTTTTAAATCCAGTGCAGTGTAAGCAAAACCGAACTTTTTAAAGCTTTCACTGATATGCTGGATATAATCGAGATCGAAAAATTTCTGGATTTCAGCCGGAGATACTTCAATTCTTGCAATATCACCGTGATGTCTTACACGCACCTGTCTGAAGCCTTCATCCAGTAAAAGCTGTTCCGCTTTATCTACCTGTTCCAGTTTTTCACGGGTTATCTTCTGACCATATGGAAATCTGGAGGAAAGACAGGCAAAGGATTGTTTATTCCAGGTGGGAAGTCCTGCATCTTTGGATAAAATACGGATTTCCTCTTTTGTTAAGCCGGCAGCTCTTAAAGGACTTACAACACCGTGTTCGGAAATGGCCTGAAGCCCCGGTCTGTAATCACTTAAATCATCATGGTTAGAGCCTTCCGCAACATAGGAGATTCCATGTTGTTTCGCAATATCACCGATTTTTTCAAAGAGTTCATTTTTACATAAGTAGCAGCGGTTTACCGGATTATCGGAAAAGCCATCCACTTCAAGTTCTTCCGATACGATAACCTCATGACGGATACCGTATTTTTCAGCAAATTCTTTTGCTTCTTTATATTCTCTTTCCGGATATGTAGAGGAACGGGCTGTCACTGCCAGTACATTGGTACCTAATACGTCAAAAGCAGTTTTTAGAAGAAAAGTAGAATCCACTCCGCCTGAAAAAGCAACGGCAACACTTCCCAAATTCCTTAAATTTTCTTTTAATAAATTATATTTTTCCTGTAAATCCATTTAATATATCCGCCTTTCTATCTTTGTTATGACTGATAAATTTATGACATGATAATGAATCTATCATAGTAAGTCGATATGAATAATAATATACCACATTGTCTATTCTGTCAACATAAACCACGAACCCAGAGTGCCTAAAACCACAAACCTCGGACTGCCACAAATCACGAACCAGATATCCTGAAATCACGAACCCAGACTACCTGAAGCCACGAACTGGATTTCCGAAAACCACGAACCCAGACCGCCTGAAACCACGGATTCAGATAAAAAAAGGTATGTAAAAATGGAACTAAATCGTGGTTTCAATCGTCTAATTTTAAACAGAATAAAGGAGGTTTTATTTATGAATAGATTAAAATGGTTTATATTATGGTTTAGTTTAATAGGTATCATGGGCTGCGGCAGAAAAGATCCGGCTGCACAGATGCCGGAACTTAAGACCTTTCAGGCACTGGTTCTTACCAGCGATGCTAATCTGCTGGTAAGTCCCGATAAGAACAGTGAGGAGTATAAATCCTCCGACCAGATTTCAGTGGGAGTACAGGATGCATCGGTTTATAACAAAGACGGTGAAAAAACGGAACTAAAAGACATACAAACAGGGGATATAGTCGAAATTACTTATAACGGCACGATAATGGAATCCTACCCGGCTCAGATAACGGCTGACCGGGTTGAGGTAAAGGAAACAAGGCTGGTGGACGGATACCAGGCAGTGATTGAGGATATATACAAGGAAGACGAGGGGTTGAATTCGGATCTGGAGATGGTAGTAATTGATACTTCGGCATTAGAGTCGCTATCTGGCCTGGAAAAGGAAAAACTGCTCGGTAATCTGAAGGATACCTTCGGACTGGAAGTCAGAGAAGGCACTTACGATCAGTTGGTTAAAGATGGCCTCATCGATGATAAAAATCTATATTTTGAAAAAGGAATCCTTATCAAAATCACCGAGCCTTCTCATAATGACCAAATCACAGAAATAAACTGTGGTATCAGCAAATGGAAAAGTGGTTTGGGAGCGATCGGTTCAGATCATGTAACCGCCAGTTTAAAGAAAACCGGCTGGGTTATTGAAAAGAAAGAGGTATGGAAAAGTTAAGCTTTCTAATGTAGTATATTATATAGTTTCCGGCTGCTTATTGACTTGTATCAGGGATTTGTATATGCTTGAAAGGATGGAATTCTTATAAGAAATACGAACAGTCCATATTCCGCAGAA
>JAEZSL010000169.1 GCA_023443925.1 Bacillota bacterium
TAGCAACAAATACCCGGTAAAAGTGCGGAACGGAATATCCGGCAGCTTTTGCGATTTGTTCCAGATATAGATTATTATCCAAATTATTTTCAATGTAATCGATTGACTTCTGTAAATTGATGTAATAGCTCAAAATGCTTCCTCCCTTTGCTTTCTGATATCATTTTACCAGGCAGGATCAACGATTACTTGATGTTTTTTATCATATCAAATAAAAATAACCACCATCCAAAAGACAGGAATTTCACAGCCTAAAGTAACTCCTGTCATATGCATTAATTTACATTATGACTCCCGGTTGATATTACCATATGCACGATCCGTTTAAAAGATTCTGTTTGGCTTTATACATTTAATATAACTCAAATTCATATATTCGGGCTGCCTTATTACCGGAAGAGGTTTGGGGATTTGTTATATACAGCCTTATATATCTGGTATTAAAAGGTGTGACGGTCCGGTCGGTGCTGTTTGCGGTATTGCCGGTTACGGTATCCACATCCGTCCAGCTGTTACCGTCCATACTCTTTTGCAGCTTAAAGTCTCTTGTATTATAACCGGATGTTTCTCCGCCTTCCCCCGCGTGTTTCACAATCCACCTGGATACAGTTAACTCTGAACCTAAATCAATTCTAAGCCACTGGGCTCCAATATCCGTTGTTGAACACCATTTTGAATTATTTGCTACGGTTCCGTCAACTGCCAGTGCAGGAGTCTCACCCGTTACATACTGGTTCGCGGAAGCAGACTTATTTAGAGCCAGGTTTCCCGGAATCGGCGTAGGCGTAGGAGTAACCGGACCAAAGGAATTATTAATGGCTGCCGCATATGCAGCCGTACTTAAATTGTTGTTACGGATATCATCATACAGCCAGATAAATCCGCCTGCTATGCCGTAAGAAGCATTCCAGGATGTCAGCTGGGACTGGACCTGGGCCGGAGTCTTACCATAATAGGGTTTACCGGTATTGGTGCACCACAGCCCTGGTATTACCGGCATTCCCAGATTTGTCTTCCAGGTTCCCGGATTATTACCGGAGCCGCCATCATAACACTGAAGATAAATCCGGTCCACCACCCCTGGCTTCCAAGCCTCCAAACCGTCCTTCACCGATTTCCAATAGCTAGTACTCGTATAAGGACACAGGGTAATATAGGAATACCCCATATTGATACACATTTTACAGAAGTTGATGGTGGAAGTACTGTCATACGTATCCTCCGTATCCAGATTAATTGCATCCGCACCGGTGGCATTCTTTAATGCCAGCATGTTTTTATACAGGTTGGAGTCCGGTCCCGGAACCCCTGCCAAGCATAAGGCTTTGATACTGGCAAAGTCCGTGGTGCCGCCTGCACCTACACTGATCTCAAGCCGTTCAATTGAAGTAGTACCACTTTTATAGGATAACCACTGATTTGACCAGGCAGACTGTCCGGTATAAGAGCCATTGGTACATACTGTTTCGTCATTCATATTCAGATTGCCGCTCTTATCAATATGGAGTGACCACTGAATTAAGGTGTTAAAACCGGAAGCCTTTAAGTCAGAGAGGGTACCGGATACCAGATAGGACGGTCCTCCGCTGTAAATTGCCGATACGGCAGTATTTGCCGTTGTTTCTGCATCAGCCGGACTTGCTGCACTGATTATAAATATACTGCAAATAATTGCTAAACTGATTACCATTATCTTTTTCATTCTTATACCTCCAATAATATCTCTTGCCGGTGCTGTTATAAACAACCACATAGACGTTATAGACAGGATTGGTATATTATGATATTCTAGCTGCTTTCCCCCGCTGTGACGTAAAGCGGCTGCAGACCGGATAACAATGTTGCTATGCAAAATTCATCGGTCAGATTAGCTGAAACTCATTTTTGAATGTTCGTTTATGCTTCTTGTAAATATAAATAAAAGCCCCTTATATTAACCTCCTTATATAATATAATATTTCAAATACACCCCTTGCAGGAATAATATGTAATATCCCAGCCAGATAAATTTCGGAATTGAGTTACAGCTTGTGATAATGTTAAGTCAGCAAGACTGTTTGCCTTATGTAATTTTAATAACTGCTTGTCCTCTTATTTATATTTACATAACTAATTATATAGGAAGTGCCCTTCCAAAACAAGAAATATTTAACTTTATTTGCTTATATTTTCCATATTATTAGAAAATTAAGCGTATATCGATTATTTATCAAATATTTGTCATTACTAACTCATAAATGTTACTAATTCACATTCATATTAACCGGTTATACAATTACTATAAGGATTTGAACGTTAAAAGGTCTATTTTATATAATATGAATATGAGCATAATTATCTTATCTAAAAAGCACCCTGCAAATACAGCCGGTTTATCCATCCTGTTAAAAACCAGGTATGATCGGGCTAATTGCAGCGGTGCTTATATTACTATTAACAATTGATGCTCTTATTCAATTCAAATCATAATTTTTACTGTTTCAGATGTTTAACTATATTAATTACTTAACTAACTATTTCAATTGCTTAACTACCTTAATTGCTTAATTGTTTTAACTGACCTGGTGAACTGCTCTCTTAGCTGACCGCACTTTATTTATACAGTTTTGATACTCTGCATTAGTTCCTCTTTTGCATAAGCGATTGCTTTTGCTACACTGCCCTCCTCAAACGGCACTGAAAGGTTTGCTAATTTTAACAGACTCAGATAATTCAGACTGGAACCGGCTTTGCAGAGTGCCAGGTAATCCGTCCAGGCCTGTTCCTTACTTTCATGAAAACGCTTTTTAAATTCCATGGCACCCATAGTTGTAAGGGTATAATTAATATAATAAAACGGATATAAGAAAATATGTAATTTATGATACCAGTAACCGCCTCTTTCCATAAACTCATTCTCTTCATAGGACCGCCACGGCATATATTTTTCCTCCAGTTTATGCCATTCAAGGGTTCGCTCCTTTGGAGTAAGCTCCGGGTTAGCATAAATAATATGCTGGAATTCATCAACTGCAACGCCAAAGGGAACAAAGGTAATTGCTTCCTGTAAATGTGCAAAACGGAATTTATCGGCATCACCACCAAAGAATTGTTCCGCATAGGGATAAGCAAACTGTTCCATCGCCATAGAATGTATCTCGGCAATATCCGTACTTACGTTAAAATACTGTGCGGTCTTCTGGCTGCGCATGGCTTCATATCCGGCAAAGGCATGGCCAAGCTCATGTGAAAGTACCTGCATATCAAAGATTGTCTGGTTAAAGCAGGAAAATACATAAGGTGCATTGTAGTCATTTAAACTAGTCATATAACCGGTAGACGCTTTGTTTGGTTTATTCTTTAAATCCATCAGCTCATGTTCGATCATAAAATCGATGAATTCGCCGGTTTCATCACTCATATCGTGATACATTTTCTGAGCTTCTTTTACCATGTAGTCATCATCGCCTGCCGGTTGTGCATTCCCGTCCGGGTGGATGAATTTTTCATCAAATACCTTGATTTTATCTACACCGATACGGTTTGACTGTGCTTCGTAAAGCTGACAGCACAGAGGTACGATCTCTTTTCTTACCTGTTCTCTAAAAGCAGCAACTTCCTCCTGACCGTAATCGCTGCGTCCCTGTTGTAAATAACCAAGCGGAATAAAGTTATCATATCCTAAGCTCCGCCCCATCTCGTTCCTTAATTTCACCAGCTGGTCAAAAATTTCTTCCATTTCCGGTTCATTCTTATGGTAAAAATCAGAATAGGCTTTAAAAGCAGCCTTTCTTACCGCCCTGTCCGGATGTTCAAAATATTTCTGGATACCGTAGAGATTCAATACTTTTCCGTCAAATTCAATCTGGGCGGTTGCCATTAATTTTTGGTACCGGGTGGTAAGCTTTGCTTCCTGCTGTATAAACGGAACCAGCTCTTCCTTAAACTGATCTACTTTACGCTGCTCCATTACGAGATATTCTTTACCGTAATCTGCAGTGATCTCATCTCTGAACCTGCAATCTAATAAGGCTTTGCTCAGTTCGATTGCAGCAATATTGGCGGTTGCTCCCCGTTCATCAATATATTCATTTTCCTTCTCATAAAATTCATCTGTTGTATTGAGTGTATTGCGTATGAACGCTATGGTAGTCATGGTGTCCAGCCGGCTTTGCAATTCTTCCCTGCGTTTAAGAACCGCTTTTATCTCTGAATAACTTTCTGAATTCCGGATCTCTTCAGCCATCTGCAGGGATTCTTTCTCATACAGGTCGTAATCCGGTCTGACATACTCCAGTTCTGAAAATGTAAATTTTTTCATGTTCCTTCCCCTTTTTGCATTGTAATTTCATAATAGATTTGCACTGAAATCAAAGTAAATCAGGCTTTCGGCAAACTTATTTTTTAAGTATAGCACAGATTTCTATTTATTTCCACGAGTATAAATAGTAATTACCCGACAAAAAGTTTATCCATTCCTAAACAAAATAGCTAATTCGGAATATCTCTGACACCATAAGTAAAAACTACTTTTATAAAATAATTAAAAGGAGAACATCTATATGGACAGAAGCCGTGCAAGAGAAATTGCCGCATCACCGGAAATGGCCCACGTTAACTATAACGGCAGAGCCATTTATATCGAAGAGGTTAACCCTGCGAAAGATGCTGCCAGCATCCATTACCTTGATCAGCCGGGATACAGCCAGGAAGTCTATCTGACTCAATTGGTAGAATCAGAATAAAGTTGCAGTTCAGATTATCCATTCTAATTAACACCTCATTTTTTTGCAGGATCCTGACAGCCGCCTATGCCACTTTAGCATAGGCGGCTGTTTCTTGTTGGGTTTTATTTGAAATACTGTACCATTTATGAGAAACCGCTCTCCGTTGGCAACCTATCCACTCCCTAGACATATAATAAAACTGATTGGAGTATTGCAAAGTTTTAAACTCTGATTGGACAACAGCTTTCAGTAATCTTTAAGATTAACTATCCTATTTAAATTGAGGTATAAGGCTTATGAACAAATTTAAAATTTGCGTTTATGCAATATGTAAAAATGAAGAAAAATTTATAGACCGCTGGATGGATGCGGTAAGTGAAGCCGATATGGTCGTAGTCACAGATACGGGTTCAACTGATAGCACAGTAGAAAAACTCCGGGCCAGAGGAGCCGTTGTATACTGTGAATCCATCGTTCCCTGGCGCTTTGATACCGCACGCAATATAGCATTGGAGCACATTCCGGAAGACATGGATATCTGTGTTTCAAATGATGTGGATGAAGTCTTTGAGAAGGGTTGGCGTGAAAAACTGGAGACAGCCTGGAATCCGGCTTATACCAGAGCCAAGTATATATTTACCTGGAGTTATAAGGCAGATGGTACACCCCAAAAACAATTTATGATGGAAAAGGTTCATAGACGTCACGGTTTTCGATGGGTACATCCGGTTCATGAAATTTTGAAATATACCGGGGAGGAACCGGAATCGGTGGTATTCGTTCCCGGAATGGTGCTCAATCATTATCCGGATCTGTCAAAACCAAGGGCACAGTACCTGTCTCTTCTGGAGTTATCCGCTAAAGAAAATCCTATGGATGACAGGACAGCCTTCTGGCTGGGAAGAGAGTATATGTATTACGGTCAGCATGATAAATGCATCGCCGAACTTACACGGCACCTAAAATTACCTTCGGCTGTATGGAATGAGGAACGTTGCGCTTCTATGCGTTTTATTTCAAAAAGCTACCAGGCAAAAGGAAATTATAAACTTGCTAAAATCTGGCTCTACCAGGCGCTTGCTGAGTGTCCTGACGTCCGTGAACCCTACCTGTACATGGCCAGGTTAGGTTATCTTGAGAGAGACTGGCCGCTTGTAATGCTGATGACAGAGAAGGCATTGGAAATAAAGGCTCCCACCGGCAGCTATCTGATGGAACCGGATGCCTGGGGGTATGAATTATATGATTTGGCAGCCATCGGCTGCTATCGGCTGGGTTTATATGAAAAAGCCCATAATTATGCCGTATTAGCCATCAATGTTTTGCCCGAGGATGAAAGACTGAAAAAAAATCTGGAATTAATTAATTTAAAATATAAATTGAAAGCGGGGTCCGGCCATGAATAAATATAAAATCTGTGTTTATGCAATCTGCAAAAATGAAGAGCAATTCGTAGACCGCTGGATGGATTCCATGAGTGAAGCTGACCTGATTGTGGTAACAGATACAGGTTCCGACGACAAAACTGTAGAAAAGCTCAGAGCAAAAGGAGCTGTTGTCTATATCGATCCGGTAAAACCCTGGCGTTTTGATACCGCACGGAATATATCCCTTGACCATGTGCCGGAAGACGTTGATATATGTGTTTGCACCGACCTGGACGAGATTTTTAATAAAGGCTGGCGGCAACAGCTGGAAGATGCCTGGACACCGGATGCCAAATCCGGAAAATATATTTACAATTGGAGTCTGAAGCCGGATGGTTCACCCGATGTACAGCTATATTATACTAAGATACATTCCAGAAAAGGGTTCAGCTGGAAACATCCTGTCCACGAATGGCTCAGTTATTCCGCGCCGGAACCGCTAATAACCGTTAATATAAACGGTATGGTTTTAAACCATTATCCGGATGCTTCAAAGTCCAGAAGTTCTTATCTGCCTCTGTTAGAGCTTGCAGTCAAAGAAGAACCCGATGGCAGCCGCGAAAATTACTATCTTGGCCGCGAATACATGTATACAAGTCAATGGCAGAAATGTATTGACACTTTAAATCATTATCTGGAACTGCCTTATTCGGTATGGTCGGAGGAGCGCAGCGCGGCAATGCGCTGGATTGCTAAATCCTATTACCAGCTGCAAAATATAAAGCAGGCCTACAGCTGGTATTACAAGGCAATTGCAGAAGCACCTGATATGAGGGATCCTTACGTGGAATGTGCAAGAATGGCTTATTTAATTGCTGATTGGCCAACTGCATTTTATATGGCAGAGGAATCTTTAAAGATAAATGAAAAATCCACGACTTTTGTTAACATGGGCTATGCATGGGACTATACTCCCCACGACCTTGCAGCCATCAGCTGCTACCGTCTGGATTTGTTTGAACGGGCCAGAGAGCATGCCATCCTGGCTCTGAAATCAAGTCCGGATGATGAACGGTTAAAGAATAACCTGCGTATGATAGAGAAAAAAATAGTTTAATAGCCTAAATGCAAGCCGGTTATGTGATTCATAATCCTGCTTGCATTTATTTTTGTGTTAAAACTACTCTTACCGACTGTCCTGAATGGAGGCGGAACTGTTGTTATCACTTAACTCACTAAGTGGGTCATAGGGGGGACCCGTAATGGTGCCGACCAGTAATGCAATATCTACAGCATTAACCGGGCTTCCCCAGGAGTTTCCTGAGAGAACAAAGACGGCTCTGTCTACTACAAATCCCCGGGTATTATAAACGGTATTGTTCTGGATATAGCCTGTGGAATTAGGGTTTAGGTACGCAGGCTGCCGGAGAAAATAAAAGATATTATTCCGGACAATTAGGTTAGTAACACTGGATTGTGTTAGAAATCCACGATTTACGACCCAAGTACTTGAATCCCCGGCTTGAGGCGGCCCGAAGATATAGTTATTGATAAGCTTGTGGTTCGAACCTGCAAGTTGGATGAATTCCACCGCATAAGGATTATTGCTGGTGATGGTCAAACCGTCGACAGTGACGCCAGTGCCGGTAATCAGTAAGGCGATGACAGCTGCCTGCAGGCTCAACAGCGTATTGGGATAGCCCTTTAATGTCACGTTTGCTTTATTCACAGTGATTGTTGTTGTAATAGGGTAGGTGCCGTTCAGGATATGCACGGTTCCTGTGGGTGACACTGCGGTCAGTCCCTGTTGGATTGTTCCGAAAGGACTAGCCTGTGTGCCGTTTCCTCCTGTGGCACCTGCTTGAACGTAAACATTAAATGGATTGGGTTCAAATGTGCCGGTAGGGCCTGTAGGACCAGTTGGGCCTGTGGGGCCTGTCACTGTGCTCGCAGCTCCTGTTGGACCCGTTGGGCCGGTGAGTCCGGTTGCTCCCGTTGGGCCGGTTGCCCCTGTTGGACCTGTTGGTCCGGTTGGACCTGTTGACCCTGCTGGACCTGTAGGACCGGTTGCTCCCGTTGGACCTGTATCACCCGTTGGGCCTCCCCCCGGTCCTATTGGCCCGGTATCTCCCGTTGGGCCGGTTGCTCCGGTTGACCCTGTTTCCCCCGTTGGGCCGGTTGCTCCCGTTGCTCCTGTATCACCCGTTGGGCCTCCCCCCGGTCCTATTGGCCCGGTGTCTCCCGTTGCTCCGGTTGGACCGATCGAACCCGTTTCTCCTGTTGGACCGGTCGAACCTGTTGCTCCTATTGGACCGGTCGGACCCGTTGCTCTTGTTGGACCAGTCAAGCCAGTTTCTCCTACTGGTCCCGTCGGACCGGTTGCTCCTGTTGGACCGGTCGGACCCGTTTCTCCTGTTGGGCCGGTCGGACCCGTTTCTCCAGTTGGACCGGTCAGACCCGTTTCTCCGGTTGAACCGGTTTCTCCTGCTGCTCCTGTTGATCCCGTCGGGCCTGTTGATCCGGTTGAGCCGGTCGGGCCTGTTGCTCCTGTTGGACCTATCGGACCCGTTTCTCCAGTTGGACCGGTCGGACCCGTTTCTCCGGTTGATCCCGTCGGACCCGTTTCTCCTGTTGGACCGGTCAAGCCAGTTTCTCCTACTGGTCCCGTCGCGCCGGTTGCTCCTGTTGGACCGGTCAGACCCGTTTCTCCGGTTGGACCCGTTGCTCCGGTTGATCCCGTCAGGCCTGTTGCTCCTGTTGGACCTATCGAACCCGTTTCTCCGGCTGGGCCGGTCGGACCCATTGGTCCCGTTGGGCCCGTCGGTCCGGTCGCTCCACTAGTAATATCATCTTCAACAACAATAAGCGTTGCTACAAGTGGAACTACAGACGAATAAACGATTGTACCTGTACTTGCGTTAACGAGTGATACGGTAACAGGTGCAGTAACCACGTTGATAATTCCGTATCCGACAACCTCACCAGTTTTTAAGGGAGAAGCTCCTTCCATAAAATCACCTACAGATGAAGATAATGCAAATACTGCTCCATTAGCGGATTGCGATGATTGCGTTGCAATCCACCAATTTATTACATACCTGCCGCTCTCATTAAACGTTATTACACCTGTAACAGGGTCATAATTTATATTTCCGGCAGAATATACGATTGTATTAAAAATTACATTAGAGGCCACTGCCACAGAACCGGCTGTGGAACGTTCTACTTGAAGTGCAATATTACTCATACATATTCCTCCTGACTTTGTTTGCGCGGAGTAAAAACAAATTGTATTTTTAGCGATATGGTAAAAGAAAAAACCATATTAATGAAATATCATTGTCCCATATATAGTATGATAATCGCCATGTATTGTGCACATTCTTATTTACTTAACATTCATATGATACCCGCATACAAAAGAATAACATCTTAGCTGGATTCCTGCTACTGTTTCATTCAATACGTATATTATCTCCTCTGTCTCCTCTAAATCAGCATATACACAATAGTAAAACCGCATTCATTAACCTTCTGACTGTTCATCCGAATAAATCACACCATATAAAAACCACTTTCCTAAAAGAGAATGTGGTGAACTCTTACCAGACAAGTGGCTGTAGTTAAAAGATATTAAGCAATTGCGTCTAGTAATATAATATTCAATTGAGCTCCAATATTAGGTGCCAGGGTTAACGTAAGGGGAATTAATGAGTTGTTCCTTAAAGTGATGGTGTCCCCGGCAGCAAGAGTCAACATAGCCGTACCATTTAATTCTCCTGTTGCAACCAATGCACTTAAATTAGTTGATGCATTTACTGTTCCGTTAACTGCAATTGCTATCGCTGAACCAATACCAGCCGTAATATAAGCTGAATAATCAATTTGGTATACCCCAGCTGTCGGGACAGTTATAGTTGTAGTACCTGCGGTATGGGTAATTCCGCTTAAAGGCCCGTTATTACTAAAAGGTATATCAGCACCTCCGGCTACTGTAGCATCAACTAACGTAGCAAGATTATATACATAACCATACGTCGTTATACCAAATGCTCCTGTTGGGCCCGTTGGGCCTGTTACTCCCGTTGGACCTGTAGGGCCGGTTGGGCCTGTGGTTCCCGCAAGGCCGGTCGGACCGGTCGCTCCTGTTGGACCGGTTGGACCGGTTGGGCCTGCTGCTCCTGTTGGGCCGGTTGAGCCCGTTACTCCTGTTGAGCCGGTTGGACCGGTTGATCCTGCAAGACCGGTCGGACCCGTTGGTCCAGTTTCTCCAGCTGCTCCTATTGAGCCTGTCGGTCCTGTGGCTCCCGCAAGACCGGTCGGACCGGTTGCCCCCGTTGGACCTGTTGCTCCTGTTGGGCCGGTTGGACCGGTTTCTCCTGCAAGACCAGTCGGACCGGTTGCTCCCGTTGGACCTGTCGGTCCGGTGTCTCCCGAAAGACCGGTCGGACCCGTTGCTCCCGTTGGACCGATAAGGCCTGCTGCTCCTGTTGGACCGGTAGGGCCTGTGACTCCCGAAAGACCGGTCGGACCCGTTGCTCCCGTTGGACCGGTAAGGCCTGCTGCTCCTGTTGGACCGGTTGGACCGGTTTCTCCACCAGTAATATCATCTTCAACAACAATTAGTGTTGCTTTAAGCGGAACTATGGACGAATAAACGATTAATCCCGTACTTGCGTTAACGAGTGATACGGTAACAGGTGCCGAAACCACATCGATAATTCCATAACCGACAACTTCACCGGTTTTTAAGGGAGAAGCTCCCTCCATAAAATCACCGGCGGATGAAGATAAAGCAAACACTGCTCCATCAGAGGATTGCGTTGATTGTGTTGCAACCCACCAATTTATTACATACCTGCCGGCCTCATTAAACGTTATTACACCTGTAACTGGGTTATAACTTATATTTCCGGCAGCATATACAATTGAGTCAAAAATAACATCAGACGCTACTGCCACGGAACCGGCTGTGGAACGTTCTATTTGAAGTGCAATATTACTCATACTAATTCCTCCTGTTTTTATTGTGTGGAGTAAAAAAACAATGATATCCTATAATAACAATGGCAAACTTAGACCATAAACCATTATAATAAAATATCATTGTCCCCTATATAGTATGAAAATTGGTGTCGTATTGTGCACATTCAAATACTTAACAGACATTGAAACTTAACATTAAAAAATTGCGTCGGATATATAAAAGATATTGTCCAGGCAATGATTCTTTAAAGCATTCACAATTCTTACCGCATAATCGGCGCTGATAGATAGAAAGTACTCCTCCATCTCCTGATTGCCAGAAAAACCCATAATAAATAACTGTGACATAAGCATGCGAATCTTCATTTCCGCTTTTTCTACCGAATCTCCCCGGAAATAAATTTCAATACTTTCCAGATCATCATCGGTAAGTTCCAGTAACCCAACGGGTTTCTCTGCCACGATACATCCTAACCCGGTTAAAAGAACCACGTAGCTGATATTATCATAAAAATTATTTCTGTAATCCAGAATAATTCTTCCAAGAAGTGCTTCGACACATTTTGGGTCAAAAGCACTTAAAAATTTACACTCGGTTTTTATGTTACGCAAATATTGATATATAGCATTTATTCCACATAAAGAACCAATCGACCTTAACACAGGATAGTCCAGAGTCAGAATATGATCCTGCGGATTAAATTTCGGATCATAATGAATAAAAAAACTGGGAATTCCCTTTACAATTGTATCACCATAGTTTCTGCACCGGTAATCATAAAATTCATCAATGAAGCTGTCGTACAATCCCCTGGCTTTATATACTCTGGCAACAACTCTTTCATAACCCATTTGATAGGCTGAACCCGCATCCGGTTTTTCCTGTGCAGCGATCTCCTCTCCCTGGTCTGAATTTGCGTCCAGGCAATATAAAACAGCATTCATAAGCCTTCTGGCGGTTTCATAGGTAACGGAACTGCTCTCTTTTGACGTATACTTTTCTGTAAGTCTTTCGACAACCGGAATAAGTTCTTCCATACTATACTCCATAATTCCTCCTTGGCACTATCTCCAGAATAATTCAGTAAGGACCTGCAGATACAAATCTTTATCCCATCTTTGTTCCTCGTCAAATTCCAAATACTGATTATGACCGTCTGATCCGATGTATCCTGAATATCCCGCACGAATAGCCTCAGCAAATCTTTCCAGACAGGTACCGGCAAGATAATCGGCATCTCCGTAACAGATACTTTCAAACTGTTCTTTCATAAACGTCATTAATTCATCATCCGTCAGATTGTCTTCCGCTTCATTCTTAAACAAATAGAAAATATCCTGCAGCTCCGACAATGTCTCCATATAGTTGTCCTGATTAATATACTGTGAATCACAAAAAGTATAAATCAGCTTCGGTAAAATGCCTTCTCCGAATTCTACCCGTTGATTACTCTTCAGGCTTTCGTTTCTGTTTACTGTAAGCTCCCTTGCATCTTCTTTTGTTAATACAAGACCAAATTGTTCCGTTTTTTCATTACAGGAAATTAAAGCTGCGATTTCCAACTCCTGTTTTTTTAATTGCATTAACTCAAACATATCGTCTTCCATAACATCACCCCTTCAAAAGTAGTAACTCATTATACTTCTGTCCCCGCACCAAATACAAGACTTGAAAAAATCCAGGTTTTGTGGTATTATATAAGTAGAAAGAGATAGAAAACCAACCGGTTTTCTATCTCTTTCTATAAATACAAAAATAATACAAAATAATTCTTTATTTTACACAAAACAATTAAAAAATCAGGTATATGCAAAAGCAATCATCTGCCTTTATAATCGGCTGAACCGTATTAACAATCTAAATTGCTAATACGGTTCAGCCGATTTAATATCATATATACAATTTAATATCATATATACGATTTAATATTATATATACGATATAATATCTTATATACGATTTAATATCATTTTACTTTTAATATCATTTATCCGGTTAAATCTATATAACAGCATAAACCAACCTCAGCCCCATATAGCATTGCCGTCACTGGAGCTTCGATTAATACGGGAAAAATCTGTCTTAATAAAGGAATTGGTTGACAGTATCAGAAATACCAGTCCTATCACTGCAATAATTAAAAAGGAAAGAAAGGGTGTAACAACAAACCCATTTATCTTAATTGCAAGCCCTTCCTTAATCAGATCAGCAGCCGGCAGACCTGATTTTTCCAGAACAATCATCCGGAAGAATGCCGTTGCATAGGTCATTGGATTAATATAAGCTATAAATCGAAGCGTATCCGGCAGCATGTCTATAGGCAGATAGGCTCCGGAAAGGAAAGTTAAGGGCATTGTAACTGCCGTTTTTATAATCTGAAAGGTCTGCCCGCTTCGTACTTTGGTGGCCAGGTACAGCCCGACACAGGAAAAGACAAGACCAACGCTTATCATGGCACAGATAATATAAACCGGCGTAGTCCAGGAAGTAAAGCGAATGCCGATAAACAATCCAATAAATAAAATCAGGATTCCTTCCACCGTAGCCACCGTAGCGGCAGACAGAAGCTGGCCGGCTGCCACCGCGACTCTTCTTGCAGGAGAAACCAAAACCTCCTTCATAAATCCGCTTACCATATCATCCACGGTTGATGAAGCCAGATTGAGGGAACTCTCAAAGACAGTGGTTATAATAACACCGGAAAGCATATAGGCAATGGGATTTTCTATGAAGTCATTTTTAAATACCGCTCCGAATACATACACAAAGAAAAACGGAAAAATTAAGGAAAAGATCATACCCGTTCTGTTTCTTACAAAGGCTTTCAAGCCCCTTTTCCATAATGCAAATACTGTATTCATATTATGCCTCCTCTCTGATCTTCCTGCCGGTTATCTCTAAAAACACATCGTTAAAGGTGCCTTTTTTAATCTCAATATCTGTAATCTGTTCTTTATGAAGGCTTAAGATCTGCAGCAGGCGGTCTATATATTCCGCATCAACTTTATAATAGCCTTCCTTTCTATCATAGTGCAGCTCATATTGCTCAAGTAGCTGTTCCAGTTGCGGTCCGCTTTTTGTTGTTATATAAGCTTTATCCTTTGTATACTGTTTTTTTAATGCATAGGGCGTATCGTGTGCCACGATGACTCCGCCATCAATAATCGCAATCTTATCGCAGATTTCTGCTTCTTCCATGTAGTGTGTCGTCAGGAAGATGGTAATATTTCTTTCTTTTTGCAGCTTTAAAATATATTCCCAGATATGGGCTCTGGTCTGGGGATCCAGACCTGTGGTGGGCTCATCCAGAAATAAAACCTTGGGATAATGAATTAATCCTCTGGCAATTTCTACCCGCCGTTTCATTCCCCCGGATAAAGCACCTACCAGCTTTTTTCTTTCTCCTAACAAATCCACCAGATTCAGAACAAACTTTATCCGCTCTTCCACGTCTTTTTTGGGTACGTTATAAAAGGTACAATGCATTTTTAAGTTTTCTTCTACTGTCATTTTCGCATCCAGGGTAGAATCCTGAAATACAACTCCAATGGAGGAACGAACCTCACTTTTTTGAGTAGAGACATCTTTTCCGTCTATTAAAAGAGTACCCGATGTCTTTTCGAATATGGTACATAATGTATTAATAGTAGTACTCTTACCTGCTCCGTTGGGACCCAGGAATGCAAAAATAGTGCCTTCCTCTACCTCAAAGGAAATATCGTTAACAGCAATAAACTCTCCGTACCTTTTACTAAAATTCTTTACCTTAATAATGGTATTTTTCAACTTACTCACATCCTTTGCAGTCTATACTGTATTAAGTATGGGGTTCTCATATGGTTATTTAAACCGGATTCCAGCCTGCTGTCTTATAATCTCCAGGACTTCACTGACCTTAATTGCAAGTTCACCGGCGTAAAGGTATTCTTCTTCATATTGGGTTTTATCGTTTATAAATTGACAAAAAGCCCGGATTTCCTTACTCATTACTTCATGCCCGCCGGTATTTCCGGTTATTTCTTCTACTGTACCGTCTTTTTGGTACAGCTTTATATTGGTCAGCGTTGAAATAGAACCAATGACAATGGTTCCGTTATCTCCGATTATCTCAGAACCCAGGCGGCTCTGGCCAATTTTGGAATAACTTAAGTTAATCTGTTTATCCGGATAAGTGAATATACTGTTTCCATATCCGTCTGCTCCTGTATTTAAAAAACCGGCTCCTGCTGTAATTTTTTCGGGGTAGCCAAAAAAGTCCAGAGCCGGATATACACAGTATATTCCTAGGTCCATCAGACAGCCTGCTGCAAATTCAGGATTAAATATATTCGGCACCTCTCCTTTTTGGTAAGCCGGATATTTAGAGGACAACTGGGAATAATCGAACCTTACCGCGCTGATTCTTCCAATTCTTCCAAGAGCCTCCTTTAATGTGTGGCGGACAGGCAGATGAAGCATCTTAATGGCTTCCATATAGATCAAATTCTTAGACCTGGCAAGCTCCATCAAATCCTTTAGTTCCTCCGGTGTTACGGTTATCGGTTTCTCACACAGCACATGTTTGCCGTGTTCCAGGAACAGTTTACTCTGCCTGTAATGCAGTGAATTTGGGCTTGCTATATAAACCGCATCAATTTTCTCACTGGAAGCCATCTGTTCCAGATCAG
>JAEZSL010000179.1 GCA_023443925.1 Bacillota bacterium
AAGTCGATGTAAGGGTAACAGATAAAACAATTGAAATCTTCTACAATCATAACCGCATCGCGTCCCATCGAAGGCTTCATGGTCGGAAGGGACAATACGACACCATCGTAGAGCATATGCCGGAAGACCACCAGAAATATCTGGAATGGAACGGTGACCGCTTCCGTTAATGGGCTGAACGGATTGGAAACAATACGTACAAGGTAGTGGATGCCATCCTTACCTCCAAGCGTGTGGAACAACAGACTTATAAAGGCTGAAATACGAGCTGGCTGTTCCCCTGTACCGCCAGGAAAAAGAGTGGGAAGCACTTGGCGTCAATTTAAGCCGTGCGACCATGTCAAATTGGATCCTTACCAGCTACCGGGACAGGCTTTCACCAGTTGTGGGGCTGCTTCATACAAAACTATTAGAGCAGGAATACTTACACATCGATGAAACACCTGTGCAGGTGATGAATGAGCCGGGAAGAATACGACCGATTCCTATATGTGGGTCTACTGTTCCATAAAAGGTGCACAAAACCCAATCCGGCAGTTTGTGTACCAACCGGGACGAAGTAGAAAATACCCACAATCCCATTTGGAAGGTTATCACGGATTTATTCATACCGATGCCTACAAGGGATATGAGAAGGTTACTGGTATTACCCGCTGTATCTGCTGGTCTCATCTGCGGAGATATTTTGTAGATGCGCTCCCAAAAGATATCAATCGTCCCGATGCAACAATTCCAGCCACGGCGATTAAGTATATCAATCATCTCTTTGAAATAGAAAATAAATTGGAAGTCCTTTCTCCAGAAGGAAGAAAAGAACAGCGTCTGATACAGGAAAAACCTGTACTGGATGCTTTCTGGTTGTGGGTAGAGGAATCTGCTCCCAAAGTATTGCCAAGTTCCAAACTTGGAAAAGCATTTACCTATGCATACAATCAGAAAGCAGGACTTATGAATTACCTGAAGGCGGGAACTGCAGCATTTCAAATAACCTGGCGGAAAATAGCATTCGTCCTTTTACAATTGGCAGAAAGAACTGGCTGTTCTCTGGCAGTCCCCAAGGAGCCGAGGCAAGTGCTAGTATATACACTCTAATTGAAACGGCAAAGGCCAATGGTCTGAGTCCCATGAAATATATTCAGTTTAAACTTCGTTCCTAGAATATCCTGAATATCTGGAAGAATACATGCCCAGGGATCCGCTGATCCAGAAACTGTGTCGATAAAGTCAACCTTTCATTATAACGGAAGGTTGGCTCTTTTTAAATACACGATTTTATTTGACGCTTACAACATTTCAATAAAAAGTCAAAATTTATTTCGGGTTTCCCTCCCCCCTTATACGGTATGATGAGGTATCATCAGTATAATATAGCACTGAAAGACTGCCCAGCCAACGGCATTTGGGCGTATCCGCACTATCTAAAACAATGAGAGTAAGGAGGAAATTATTATGGACCCTTATATTGGTCAGATTCAGCTATTTCCCTATAATTTTGAACCCAGAGGCTGGGTTCTGTGTGATGGAAGAACAATGCAGATCATGCAAAATCAGGCATTATATTCTCTCATAGGAAAAATATTTGGAGGCAATGGAACGACTGAATTTAAGTTACCCGACTTAAGAAATGCAAATCCTCTTGCAACGACCAACCAGATGAAGTATTACATAGCAGTTGAGGGGCTGTATCCCATGAGATCATAATTTGCAGCAGCCTTAATCATGGATGGAAAGGAGAGAAAATGCATGGATGAATTTTTGATTGGTGAAATCATTCCTGTACCCTATACGTTTGTACCTGAGTTTACGCTGTACTGTGATGGGCAGGAGTACCCGGTTCAGCAGTTTCAGCTACTATTTGCTTTAATTGGATTTACGTTTGGAGGCAATGGTTCCACTACATTTCGTGTTCCCAATCTAAAAGGATTTGAACCCAACCCCAATATCCGTTATGCCATTGTGACAGATGGCATATTCCCCGATCGGTATTAGTCAAATGCTGATATCGATGAATAACCGTATTTCAATTTACCGGAAAGGATTGATGAGATAAATATGGGTATAAATTTGGCTTTGAATGCAGATATAACTGCAAGCAGTTATGTCGATCCTTATGCGCCTGGCAGAGCTGTAAACGGAATAGTCAGTGACCCCACCTCCAGGTGGCTGTGTGCTGCTCTGCCGGGGTGGCTGCGTCTTGATTTAAAAAAGTCCTGCTGGGTCGGTCAGTGGACAGTAAAAAGTATAGGAAGTAACGCTGGCTGGCCGGACAATTATTGTATGACTTCGTTTCGTCTGGAAAGCAGTTTAAATGGAACTAATTGGACCACAGTGGATTCCGTAACCGGCAATACAAACAATACGTGTACGCGAGTGCTGGTAAATCCGGTATATGCCAGATATTTCAGACTCTTCGTTCCTGGAGAAGGGGGATTACAAGCCAATAAATCCGCCGCGTCTGTCATGGAACTGGAACTGATAGAAACAGATGTGGCCGTTCTGACTTCCCTGGAAATAAAGGATAAAGAAGAGCACACAGCAGTGCTGACTCCTGTATTTCATTCAGATACGCTGTCATATACTTCCGATGTCGGATATGATTCCGACCGTATCACAGTGATTCCTGTTGCATCAAAAACTACGGCAGCTATTACAGTCAACGGGCAGGCACTGACAGAGGGAAAAGCTTCTGTCAATATGATTAACGGATCAAACAGGGTTGAGATTAAGGTGACTTCAGCAGGCGGCTGTACTGTGGTTTATCAGGTATCTGTTACCAGGGCAAGCAGTCCTTATCTGGCTTCGGTAAAATTAACGGGATTTCGAATGTCTGGTTTTGTAAAGACAACGTACAATTATAGTTTAAGCACAAAATCGCTTGCCAGTACGGTAGTTACTCCAACAGCAGAAGATACGGAAGCCGCCGTTGCTATTTCCTTAGATGATGTTGTATATAATAGCGGTGAGTCGATTCCTCTCAATGAAGGTCTTAATCCAATCAACATTAAGGTGACCTCCAAAACAGGAGTTGACAGCAGAATTTATGTTTTCAATATTACCAAAAGTACATGAAATACAAATAAATGATCTCGGGGCATAAAGCGGTTCGTTCTTCTTTATGTCTCTGAGAATTTAATGGAGAGTGTGATGGAATGATTTTAAGTAAAAGCTCCCGCTTTTTAAGCGGCATACTCATTGCAGCGGTGCTGATATCCTCTGTTCCGGTAAATGTATATGCGGAAACAGGTGAAGTTTTAAGTGAAAATGACCGGGATGCCAAATCAATTAGTGGCTGGACCGGAGAGAGCATTGATGCCAGGACTGGTATTTTTGATACAATTGTTGAACCTGTTTCCAACTGGTATCAGTACAATATGCAGAATCCTATTGGAGTAAGTTCTCCAACAGACGGTGATGGTGATGAGAATATTTTTGAATACTGCCCTTATTATGAAACGAAAGATAACAGCAAAGGGAAAATATATAAAGATTATATCATTCAAGACCCCGGATATTATGCGTTGACTGCTAATGCTGAGATTTTTCTGCGGTCTGGGGGCGATGAAGGAAAACTGACAATTGAACTCTATTCTGATACTTCGGGAACTGGCACCCCCATTAACAGCTCAACAGTATCATCAGCCGGATTTACAACGGAAGTGTGGCATACCTTATCCATTAATTCGCTATCCCTTACCGCAGATGTAAAAAGGATCAGGTTTATTTTAGAGGCAACGGCCGCAGACATCAATAACGCAGACGACTATATTGATTTTGACGGTCTCAGCATGAAATTTACCAAGGTGGCAGCACCTCCAATTATTACCAATCTGGGCGGGAACGCCTTTTTTACAGAAGGATCTTTACCGGTCTATCTGGATTCCGGAAGTGATGCAACTGTGACGGTGGATACCGCTTTTGGCAGAACCTATGACGGGGGTTCGGTTGTAGTATCATTAATCAGCGGATCCGTAATTACAGAAGATGAATTAAAGATTGATGAAAGTGGTGGTATTACGTTGTCTGGAGAGAATGTTAAGTATCTTGATACTGTGATTGGTACTTATACAGGTGGATCTTCAGGAACTAACCTGACCATAAATTTAAATTCCAATGCTGATAACAGCAGTGTAACAGCTTTATTAAGAGCAATTGTATACAATAATAAAAACAATCTTAAGCCCAACACTATGATAAGAACAATCCGTATATCCGTAGAAGATAATACTGGAATTTCGGGTAATGCTGATGTTGCCGTTACGGTTAATAATATCAATTTTCGTCCGGTAAGAAAAAGCGGGATAACGAATACGGGTACTGATCAAGTACCGGTAAAAAATGCATATCACCTGGATTTAAGTACAATATTTGAGGATGCGGACACCGATTCATTAACTTATAAAGTAAAGGTTAATAACTCAATTGCGGAGGTAGCACAAGAGAGTTATGAATATACCCCGCAAACAGCAGGCGTATATACTCTGGAATTTACCGCCAATGACGGAATGGTGGACTCTACAGACACCTACACGGTGACACTGACAGCACTCAATACAGCTCCGGTCAGAAAAAGCGGAGTACCTGCCTCCGATTCAATAAACATGGTAGTTAATACAGCTTTTTCCCTTAACTTAAATGATATTTTTGAAGATGCAGATGGCGATACCCTTTCTTATAAGGTAAAAATTAACGGGCTAACGGAGCAGACAGCGGTTAGCAGCTATTCTTACACGCCAACCGCAACAGGTACGTATACCCTGGAATTTAAAGCCAATGACGGACATGATGATTCGGCAGATACCTACACGGTAACGCTGAATGCGGTAGCACCCAATACACCCCCGGCAAGAAAAACCGGAGTGAGTGATACAAAGGAAGAGACAGTGCCAGTTAAAAAAGCCTGCGGGATTAATCTGAATGAGATATTTGAAGATGCTGATGGCGATTCATTATCCTATAAGGTAAAGGTAAATGGCGGAGCGGAGACGGCAGCAGACGGAAATTATTCCTATACTCCCTCATCCGCAGGAACACACACGCTGGTGTTCAGGGCCTATGATGGAAGTGCAGACTCCATAGATACCTATACGGTAATACTTACAGCTGTGAATACCCCTCCGGCAAGAAGAAGTGAAGCAGGGGAATCAATATCTGATAATGTAACAATAGGCAGTACCTACACTATGGATTTAAGTACAATATTTGAAGATGAGAACCAGGATTCGCTTACTTATAAAGTAAAGATTGACGGTGGTACGGAAGAGATTGTAAGTATGCCTTATTCCATTAACCTAACCAGTTTGGGAACGTATACTCTGGTATTTAAGGCATATGATGGATTTTCTGATTCCACAGACAACTACACAGTAATCCTGAATGTAAAGGAACCCAACCGGGCACCGGCCAGAGCAGCCGGGGTAGAAGAATCGGAGTCAATAACAACACCGGTAAATTCCAATATTGTCAAGAACCTTACAAATATATTTGAGGATGACGATGGTGATTCGCTGACCTATAAGGTAAAGATTGACAGCAATCCGGAAGTGGCAGCTAATGATTATTTTACCTATATAGTTCCTGCCCTTGGCGCCCATACCCTGGTGTTTAAAGCCAATGACGGAACGGTAGATTCCACTCAAACCTATACGGTGTATATTACAGCAACAAAAGATCCTGTCAAATCGGTCACTGCACCTAACCCGGTGACAGGAGTAACGAACGGTGCAGCAAAAACAGCCGCTGCACTTCATTTACCGGAGAAGGTGGTCCTTGTTACTGAAATGGGAACTGTATTGGCTGATGTAACCTGGGATGTGACAGCCAGCTCCTATGATCCGGATCAGAAGACGGAACAGACATTTGATGTAGAAGGTACCGTAAGTCTTCCTGATAAAGTTTATAATCCGGACGGCATATCCCTGGACGTAACGGTTACTGTGACCGTTAAAGCAGAAGTGCTGGTGGATAAGGTTCTGGAGAGTATTCTTCCGTTGTCCCCAGTAACAGGAATTCCAAACGGTACAGCAAAAACAGCCGCTGCACTTGGTCTTCCTGTAAATGTAGATCTTGAGACGGATAATGGAACCGTACCGGCTATTGTTACCTGGGATGTGGCATCCAGCTCCTATGATCCTGACCTGAAAACGGCCCAGACCTTCGAGGTAGAAGGAACCGTGACTCTTCCGGCCAAAGTAATTAATCCTGACAGTGTATCTCTGGATATTACAATTGAAGTAACCGTCGATGCAGAGTCACTGACTGATAAAATCCTGGAGAAAATTTATCCGCTGCCATCCATAAAAGGAATTACGAACGGAACTGCCAAAACAGATACTGCCCTGGGGATCCCATCCAGAGTTACGCTGGGAACCGATGCCGGAAACGTTCAGGCAGATGTGATCTGGGATTTGGATTCCAGTTCCTATGATCCGTTCATCAGTGAAGAACAGACCTTTACCGTGGACGGAACCGTAGTACTCCCAGACAATGTTGTTAATCCCAATGGAATTTCTTTGGAAGTTACCATTCATTTAACGGTTTCGGAAGAAGAGGAAGAACAGGAGTATTACACCATCCGGATCAACGTGACAAAAAGACCGGATAAAGTCAGCTATACACTGGGAGAGGATTTAGATACACAGGGGCTTGAGGTAACCGAATATCAGAAAGCCAGTCCCTCAAATGCAGTGAAAAAAACAGTTTTATCAGAGGGGCAGTATGATCTGGAATATAATCTTGCAAGAACAGGAACACGAACAGTTAAGGTTATTTATTACGGAACCGACCGGTATGGGAATGAGAAAGAGTTTACAGATGAGTTTACGGTCAGAGTAAAAGAACCGCCGAGAGATGACAGCGATGACGATGATGACAGAGATATTACACAACCAGGCAAGCCAAAAGGCGGAGACGATGACCATTATTATTCCGGAAGCTGGCAATCAGATGAAAATGGATGGAGGATTACCGGAAATGATGGAAACAGTCCGGCAAACCGCTGGGTGTATACGGACTGGAAGGGATCAAACGACTGGTACTTCTTTGACGAAAAAGGCTATATGGTAACCGGATGGTTTGAATACAAAGGTAATAAGTATTATTTAAATCCGGTCAGTGACGGAAAGAAAGGCTATATGTATACCGGTTGGAACATGATTGAAGGAAAATGGTATTATTTCAGTGAAGCGGCAGATGAAACAAAAGGTTCCATGCTTAAGGACACCACAACTCCGGATGGGCATCGGGTAGGGCCGGATGGGGAACGTATTTCTTAAAATTACAGGATAGTATCTCCATTAACCATTTGCACTGTAACAGAATAATAGATTTCCAGATAAGAAAAGGAAAGAGAGCATTCGGCATAAACTTGTCCGTCCGCCCTCTTTCCTTTCTATTGTGATGAGTTAAAATATTTATATTGCTATATTTTTCTAGAAATAGTAAAATAAACAAAAATACATGGAATTTGATGCATGATGGGTAACAGGTTCGGGGGAAAAATTAAGAGTATAATGAAAGAAAAACAAAAGAAGAACAGAAGAGCCCTATTATTTTTATTTCTGTCTGTATGTTTGATATCAGGGCTTGTAAGTATCCGGAATCAATATGTTTCCTATCCCATATCCGATGGATTTTTAAACCTTTCGGATATGAATATGGAAGATAAGGCAGTTCAGTTAAATGGTGCATGGAAGTTTTATGAAGGGACATTTGAGGATACTGTCTCCCAGACAGCAGGCAGCCTGGACGTTCCGGGAAGCTGGCGGGGGAAAGTAATTAACGGAAAGAAGCTGGAAAAACACGGCATCGGTGTATATGAACTCCGTGTAAAAGTTCCATCGCCCGGTGATTACTGCATGAAGCTTAACTATGTTTCCAGTGCATACGAGCTTTCCATCAATAATAAAAAGATTGTAGAAAACGGAAGAATCGGTGCAGACAAGAACGGAGAAATTCCCAGCTGGGCCCCTCAGTTTGTTTACTTTCATGCAGATCAGGCTGATCTTGTGATCAGGCTTAAGGTATCCAATTTTCACTGCAATAATGGTGGAATTGTACTTCCGGTCTATATTGGAAAACAGGCGCCTCTGTTCCGGTTCCACCTTCTTAATCTGATGAAAAACATCGGGTTTATTGGTATTCTTGCTGGAATGGCGTGCTATCTGTATGTTTTTAACTGGTGTTTAAATAAAAAAGCACAGTCTGTATATCTTTGGATTTTTTGTATCTCTGTGCTGGTTTCTGCATCGATTATAGACGGTGAGAGTCTGGTCAGTATTTTATCCTTTCTCAGCATTGATGCAGTTTTGAAAATAGAGTATGTGTCCTTTATGGTCCAGATTACATCCATTCAGTTTTTTCTTTGGAGCATGTACCCGGAGCTGGGGAAGACCCATCCGGTCCGCTTTTTAAAGATTATAGATTTTTTCTATACTGCCATTCTTATTTTTCTGCCCGTCGTGCCTGTTTTGTATGACAATATGGTATTCGTACCGATTTTGTTTATTAATGCACTTTGTTATTTTATGAAAATTGCCAGGGCGTTCCAGTTAAAAAAGCCCAATGCCGGACCGGTTTTACTGGGCTTTTGTGTATATGTGATGTCCTGTTTCGTGCAGCTTGTGGATATCCAGCATAATATTGATGCAAAATTTTTAAGCGATTTCAATTTCTACTATTTCGGAGTGCTTTTTTTCCTTCTCAGCCAGGGATATGTTCTGGCAGTGAATGTGGAAGATACGTTCCATCAGTCAGAACTGGCCCATGAGATGGAGATTGCCTCTTTACAGGCCCAGATCTCCCCTCATTTCCTGTTTAATATTCTTCATAACATCTACTACCTTATGGACACGAATGCGAAGACGGCAAAGAATATGCTTATGTGTCTGTCTGATTTTTTGAGGGTAAAATACCGGTTTGATTACAGAACCTATACCCTGTATCAGTTAAGTGAGGAACTGGATCTGGTAAATGCTTATGTGGAACTGGAAAATGTGAGAATGAACGGTGCCCTAAAGCTTGAGATTGATGCACCTGATGAGCTTCTGACAAACAAGATTCTTCCCCTTACCCTTCAGCCCCTTGTGGAAAACTGCATTAAGCACGGATATGATTCCCGTGAGCTTAATATCCGGATCGGGGTTATGGATAAAGGAGAGATGCTATTAATCAGCGTAGAGGATAATGGAAGGGGAATCAGACCGGAAGTTCTTGAGAATATTGGCAGGAGTGATGCTTCAAAAAGAGGAGTCGGAATCAGCAATATCAATTACCGGCTGAAAATATGTTTTCAAAGCGAGCTGGTCATTGAAAGCCAGTGGTTAAAAGGAACAAAGATCAGTTTTCAGATACCGAAGAGGGGGTAATATACAGGTATGCAGGTTGTAGTCATTGATGATGAGAAAAATTCAATTGAATATCTTACAGAATTGCTGAAGAAAAAGGAGGAATTTTCTTTGTCAGCGGCTTTTTCTGATTCCAGAGAGGGGCTGGCATATTTACTTAAGAACCCCTGCGACCTGTTGTTTTTGGATATTGACATGCCGGGAATTAATGGAATGTACATTGCTGAGCAGATCAGCAGCCTTCATCCACAAACGAAGATCTGCTTTGTAACTGCGTATAATGGTTATGCGGCAAAGGCATTTGAACTGAATGCAGTGGATTATTTATTAAAGCCCTACACGGAAGAACGCTTTTTTAAGTGTCTGAACAAATTAAAGAATACCACAGCCGGACAGGAGGTATACCAGGAGATCAGCGGACAGTATGAGTATAATTTAGACATGATCTGCGGATTTAATGACGAAGATATTGTTCTTATACCAGCGGCTGATATATTTTATATAGAAGCATTACAGGGAGTTTGTATGATACATACCAGGAACCACGTATTCCGCGGTAATAAAACGCTGAATTTTTATGAGGAAAAGCTGAAGAAGAATTCATTTTTCAGGACTCATAAGTGTTACCTGGCTAATCTCGCCAGAGCAGACCGGTTTCGGCCGCGAATTAATTATACTTATGATATGTATTTTAAGGATATTTCCGATGTGATACTGGTCAGCCGGAATAAGGTAAAAGAACTGAAACAATATTTTAATTAATTCAGGAGGATGAAACGATGAGTGAAAAAGTCAGGGTAAGTGATCTAAAAGCTGGAGATATCCTTTTACTGGAGCCCAGCGAAGACAAGATATCAAAGATCATAGCGTGGGTCACAAAATCTGAAGTAAGCCATACCGCTTTAAGCTGCGGGCCTTCCAAACCGACAGGGACCGTAATTGAGGAAACGCCCCCCAATGCAGTGGAGGATACCATCCTAACCAGAACAGCCAGGACAGCCTATGTGATGCGGTTAAATCCGGGAAATAACGACTGCCAGCCAGTTATGGACATTGCAGCCCGGTATGTCAGCGAGAAGCTGCCTTACGCCCATGCCCAGCTTCCGTTTATCGGCCTGTATTGCATCACCAATAACATGCTGGGTGACACGGGGCTTCAGGGCCTTGTAACAAAGATTGTGAAGCTTTCCATGGGGATTTTAATGGAGCTGGAGGATGCAGTGATTTATAAAGGCAGAGAAGCCATGATGTGCTCCCAGTTTGCTTATCATTGCTATAAGGAAGCAGGAGAGAGTTATGAGATCCATTTAAATGATAAAACAGGCTTTCCTGTGATTGATAAGATCATTGATATCATTCAGAAAGATCCTTCCGGTTTTAACAGCCGGATATTCTCTGCAATGGGGGAAAACAGTCCTGTAACTGATGAGAATGTGGATGAAGCAATCAGTGAATTATATGATGCGCTGAGTGAGAATCAGGCTGGCACTCGATTTTCTGCTTCGCCTGATTTGCCGGATGACCTTATTATAGAAGTAACCCGTTTCTGCATCCAGTTCGTTAAGACTTTTTCCAGGGGAGCAGACTGTAATCAGGAGGATGCTGTCTATTATTTGGACCGGCTTAAGGATATGTATGAATACTTTATCTCTCCAGGGGACCTGTTGAAAAACACTCTTAATTTAACCTGCATCGGTACGGTTGATTACGAAGATTGAAGATTATTATTAACCGTTAATCCCGCAGATTAACAGGTTATGCTGTTTTTTTGCATCTTAGGGATATCCCGCCTGCAATGAAAAAAATACCGATATAATGTAGCCAGCTGGTGATTACAAACCAGCTGGCTTTTTTGGCGTAAATAACAGCCGAATACTGTATTTTTAGGAAGGCGGGAAAATAAATGGATTATGCAAAAACAAAACAGTGGCTGGATGATCATGGAGTCATTCTGGAGGAAAGCTTCTATGCAGCATTGAATAATCTTGCAAAAGACTACAAAAAGACAAATGACTTAAGGCTTCTGGAAGACGTATATCAGAAACTGGGGGTAAATAAACAGGCTGTTTCCTGGTGGAAAAATCACCCATACAGCACTCAGACAAGAGAATCCAAGAAGCAGGTGATTGCCTCCTGTGCGAAAATATTTCATTTAAATGCAGATGAGTCCGAGCTTCTGGCCAATAAGGCGGGACTCTCTCTTTCCGGCGAGCATGATTTTTGCGGATATTTCAGACAGTTTCTAAATGGCGGCAGAGGAAGAGGCAAATCAATCTGCGAGGCAGCCAATGTCAGCGAGCGGATGTTTCAATACATTAAGAGTCAGAAACGGCCGTCAAAGGAAACGCTTCTGGCAATTGCCATCTCTCTTGGACTCGGAATTGACGAAATACAGCTTTTACTTAAAAAAGCGGGGTATGCGTTATCTGCTTCTCTCCCCAATGATGCAGTTGTATGCTGGTTTCTTTCCGGTGAAAGAAAGACAGATGGAGCTGTTCCTGTACTGTTTTATATCAATGAAGTGCTTGATGAGCTTCAGCTTCCTCTTCTTATGACGCGGTTAAGAAGCTCGTAATTCATGTACTTTCACCTAAAATAGAATAATTTTATGAAAGCCGGATATAAAGCCGGCTTTTTGAGGTTGTGCTGGTAATAAATAGATATATGTCTTATTAATTGTCAAAAATCTGACGAGAATAAAAAGTAATCGGATAAATTAAAATAATTATTGTAAAATCTATTATAATTGATATCAATTATGTCGACAATATAAGATTTGGGTAAATCGCATATTTAGTATCAGATACTTTTCGACACGGCATATGTAGTACTTTAACTAAAAAGTCCCGTCATAAATTGATTAAACTGACTAAAAAAAAGTAAAATATGTCGAATAATGCGATAAAATTTACTTTTCAAACACCTGGAAAGGACTTATATTGATTACAGGTAAAGCAGAAAAAGGAGGGGGTATCTATATGACAGATGCTGAGAAGCTGCGGATTGTACAGATGGAGAATGAGAAGCTGATGGAAGAAAATTCGAGACTCCATAAAGTGATTGAAAGGTTGAATCAGACGCTGAACAGATTGATCGGACGTTACATAAGTACTGACAAAATCGCCTGACAGGGGGATGGCTAAGGAGTGCAGGGGGGCACTCCCGGAATGTCCCTGTCAGGGATCAATCCCCTTAGGGGATTCATCCTGATCACTTATATTTAATCCTTTGTTTTTACGTACCATTTCCCAAATTGTCTGGTGCATCCATTCAATGGTTTTATTCAGTTTTTCATTTTCAATCTCCAGTTCGGTGATGCGGT
>JAEZSL010000191.1 GCA_023443925.1 Bacillota bacterium
TTAACACAAATTTCCGCCGTTATTCCAGTTATGTAACGGATGAAATGATAGAGACCTTCAATAACGGTCTGGAAGGCAGCATTCCTCAAAAGAGTACCAACTTTATTTTTGACATAGAACCTGTTAAGGCAGAATATGCTCAGATCCAGGCAGTGGAAACGGAATATCTTTCTCCTATCACCCACGGGTTTAAAGACTACGATGAAAACATCGGTAAAGCCATCGAAAAACTGAAAGCAGCCGGAATTGATACTTTTATGGCAGAGCTTCAGAGACAGTTTGATGAATTCATGCAGAATAAATAAGCGTTAATACGGTAGAAATAAAGAAATAACAATGCTTATGACAGTAAAAGGGGCTCCTTATCATAGGGAGCCCTTATACTGTCATCAAACCGATTTGTTTGCCCATTCTTTTATCTTGGCTATGTGACCTATAAAGCCTACCCCAGAGTCATCAATAAATAAAAAAAGTGCAATAAAAACCATTACCGCAAAGATGTACCGAATTGCCTTTTTCAATTATTACACCCCTTTCTATCTTTACAGCTAATTGTATTCTAAGTTTCCTGTTTACTTATTATATCAAACTTCTAATGCAAAATATTATTAGTAATACATATTTATTAGTCAATAACTCATTCCAAATTCCAATTCTATTAAAAAATGGACACGATAATATAACCAGCCCCAATTAAAAGTAAAGTTACGCATGCACTAACGAACACCATAAAGATCTTGCTTTGACTGATGTTTCCTCTTTCCTTTTTCCGCTTTTCTTTATCAACCTCTTTGTTTTCCATATAAGCCAGAATCTCAGAGTAAGTTTGAATATTGTTTTTCTTTTTCAGCTTTTCTGCCTGCATAGCAGAGATAAACATAATAATAGAAAATAGCAAAGGTATTAACAATCCCCATAGATCCAGAAATTTCAAGGCAGGTGCAATAGATAAGGGCATCAGGATCATGCCCGTAATCATACCCTTTCCCCAGAAATTCAATTTGTTTCTTTCAACTTCATTTTTCATCATATCTACATCTCCTTTAACTAATTCGTCTAAGGAAACATGAAACAGAACGCTCAATTGTAATATATTATGAATGTCGGGATAACTTCTTTCATTTTCCCAATTAGAGATAGACTGTCTGGATACATATATTTTCTCTGCAAGTTTTTCTTGCGACAATCCATCACGTTCTCTATAAAATTTTATTTGTTTTCCTAGTTCCATTTTAGTCTCCTCATGCAGATAATAAATGATATCAATAAAAAATACTATCAAACGCCTTTTACATAAAGCGAATAATATTGTAAAAGTTCTTTGACAGTGCCCTCAAACCGCATTAACACTGGATTTGTATTATGGTCATATTATAGGTATATTTATATTTCTGATTTAACTATCTTAGTCTAGTATACCAAATTCTTACATGGAAATACAGAACGGATTAATTAGAATCAGATCGGTAAGACATATTTATGGCAATAAATCGCTGGAAAAAGAAAATACCCTGTGATATTATTGAAGTATAGATTTTAATAGCTATTTGCCAGGGAACCTGGGAAATTTTGTTGTTTTATCAATATAGCAGAATAGTAGGAGAATGATAATGATTAAAGGTTTTAAGATGAAGTTATATGAAGGTATGGAGGAAGAATACGAAAGACGCCATAATGAATTATGGCCGGAGATGCAGGACATGATCCATGAACATGGCGGCAAAAATTATACGATTTTTTTGGATAAGGAAACGAATATCTTGTTTGGTTATATTGAAATTGAAAACGAAGAGTTATGGGCAAAAGGTGCGGATACGGCTATAAACCGTAAATGGTGGGATTTTATGGCCGATATTATGGAAACCAATCCGGACAACAGCCCGGTAAGTACCGAACTTCATAATGTATTCCATTTGGATTAAGGAAATAAAAAGAAATATAAAGAAATAAATAACCTCTCCCTGCGGCAGTGATACTACTTCACTGTTAGCTGCAGGGAGAGGTTATTGAATAACTACGTAATAATCCAAGTCAATTGCATGAAATGACATTCTTACAACACAACATCATACTCTGCGGTACCAGGGCAATTTGGAGATTGGAGCCGGTACTTCACCGGTACAAGGTCCCTGTATACGGTTTCCCTCCGTATCTTCCCACACACCATCCGGGAAGACGATTCTTTTCACCTCTGTCCCTTTTTGAAGTACAGGTGCAGCCAGGATGTCATTCCCCAGCATAAACTGATCTTTGATGTTCTCGTAACCATTCCCGGGAAATACATAATCCATATGTCTAATAATAGGCTCGCCGGTAACCGAAGCATTTCTGGCCAGTTCAATAATTTCCTCTCCCAGACTTTGATGCAGCTTAGCTGCCTCCACACAATATGCCAGATTCTCTTTGCTTAAAACCCGCCAGGGAGCTACGGAAAACTGCATCATGGGAAATAATGCCGCACACTGGGCATTACGGACAATTAATTCTTCATCCAGCTGCAGGCTGCTTTCCAGGAAATTCTGATATTCCCCGCCGCCGATCATATCCGGACAGGTAAAGGCATAGCCTAACAATCCCTGAGCCAGTCCATTTGGAATAAGACTGCCTAAACCGTTATCCGGCTGCCAGCTGTGCATCTTGTCACTTAACCGTTGTACAATAGGCTGCCCACCCAGTTTCCAGCAGGCACGGTATTCATTCAGGGAATAATTAAGGCCGAGTTTGGCCCATTCTTCGCTGTACTCATTTGCAGTACAGGGTTTGCTGCAAACAAAATCTTCCCGGAAATGACCCATATCTCCGGAATCCAGCTTAAAACCATCGATCCCGAACTGATCTATAAGCACCTTTAGTTCATTATGAAACCAGGTTACGGCCTCCTGATTGGTTACATCCAGCATTCCGCTATAACCGTTCCACCACTCACCCAGAGCCGGTTTTAAGTTCCCATCCTTAACCAGGAAGCTCAAGTCCCAGAGATTACGAAAAGTGAGGCTGTCCGGGCTTATAAAATTGCATACCCAAAGCATTACCTTAAAGCCCATCTCATGAAGGGTATTAACCATGGCTTTTGGGTCCGGGAAGCGTCCGGGATGGAATTTCCATACACCGTAATCCTCCTGCCAGTTGTCGTCAATCATTAAAACGCCTGGGGGCATTCCGTTGTCTATAATGGACTTTGCATATGCAAGGACTTTATCCTGGGTAGGTTCATACATCATTTCAATCCAGGTATTATATTGGGGAACCCGGAACAGGAATTCGTCAGGATAGGTTTTAGTTGGGGGGAAATACTTTTGGGAGACGGCCAGAAAAGCATTCCGCAGATTTTCTAAACCTTCACCGCACTCGATTTCACTGGTATGACTCTTTATACTTAAGGTGTTTTTTTCAAAACAATAAGTAAAAGGTTCATTACTCCAGATGTAACGGCCTTTGCTGGAAAGCAGTAGAGGAGTACTCTGGTTGTTTCCCTGTTCTTTTGATAAATCTCTGGTAAAGCTTTTCTCTTTGTAAGGCATGTAAATTCCGTCCTGAACCAGCCCGCCCCACCAATATTCGCCGGCTGCAATATCAAGATTTAATGTTTTCATAATGAATATCTCCCTTTTACCTGCGTTTGGTTTATTGATTAGTTGTAATAAATTGCGTATAATTATAATTAATACATACATATAAAAAACTTTACAATGTCTAATTTTTATAATATCACCGCAGAATTATTTTTGCAATTGTACCATTATGCGGTATGGGAGGGTAAAATATTGCTGCCAAAAAATTTTGATAATCTATATCGGTCTTTCCCTAATTACTTTCAAAAAGAAAACCGGAATTCCTTATGCCAGATATATTCCCTGGGCTGGCAGATGCGCACTTCCCCAAAATATAACTGGGATGGAATGAAGCGTCCGGACGAGAAAGGCCAGTGTATCTTTCAATATACTTTGTCCGGCTGCGGCAGGCTGGAATATGGGGATAATTCCTTTTTATTAGAGGAAGGCAGTGCATTTATGGTTCTGCTTCCGGATAAGCACCGTTACTTTCTGCCTGCCGAAAGTGAGAAATGGGAGTTTATATTTATTACCCTGACGGGGGAATATGCCATAAAAGAATGGAAAAGGCTTCAGTATAACTACGGAAAGATCATAAAGCTGTCTCCAAAATCCGAAGTACTGCAATATCTTTGGAACAGCTACTGGAAGTTTGTCCAGAATAATGTATCCGATGGCTATCAGACCTCTGCCATTGCATATGAATTTATCATGCAGCTTGTGAAGTCGCTGGATAATCCGGGACTTGAAATCCGTACTGAGGGCAGCAGCCGTGTTTAAAATTCCATTGAATACATGAAGAATAATCTGAAACGGCAGATAAGCCTGGAGGATATGGCAATGGCTGCCGGAATTTCCAAGTACCATTTCAGCCGGCTCTTTAACTCGGTGATGGGAATCAGTCCCTGGGATTATCTGACGAAACTGAGAATGGAAAAGGCGGTTTATCTTATGCAGACTCATTCTTATAAGATTTCGGAGGTTGCGGCAAATGTGGGATATTCTTCGGTGAATTATTTTAATAAGGTTTTCAGAAAGACTTTTGGTACCTCACCAAGTAAATTTGAGTTAATGTACCAGGGAACGGATGATTTTGATTTTTAAAACAATATGTAATAACTTAAAAAAAGATGGCATATCAAGAGGCACCGGTAATCTGGGCTTTCTTAATATACCATTTATTTTAGAAAAGTTTTTTGCTATAAGTATTATTTATGCAAAGAATGGCCGTAGTATTTGATTCCAGTCCTCCTGTCACAGGCTTTTATCCTTTAATGCCGGTTGAGGCAATACCTTCTACCAGGTATTTCTGCATCGTTAAAAATATAAAAAAGATAGGAACCAGGGACAGCGTTGCCATAGCAAACATGGCGCCCCAGTCTGAACCTGCCGTAGGGTCCGCAAACATTTTAAGAGCGTAGCTTACCGGATAGGTATAAGGATCACTTAGATAAATCAAGGCGGACAGAAAATCATCCCATCTCCACATAAAGGAAAATATGGCACTTGTCACTAAGGAAGGTTTAATAAGGGGAAGTATGATCTTAAAGAAGATGGTATAAACACTGCAGCCGTCCATATTGGCAGCCTCGTCCAGGTCCATGGGAATTCCTTTGATAAACTGGATATTTAAGAATATAAAAAATCCCTGGCCTAAAAACTGGGGTACGATAATTGGTAAATAAGAACCTACCCAGCCTAATTTATTAAACAAGATATACTGTGGAATCATGATAACCTGAAAGGGCAGCATCATTGCTAACAGCATACAGGAAAACCACAGACCCTTTAACTTAAAATCACAGCGTGCGAAACCATAGGCCACAAGTGCGGAGGAAGCAACGGCTCCGATGGTGGAGATACCTGCCAGAATAAAAGAATTCTTAAAGAATATGCCAAAGGAATATCCGCCGAAACCTTTCCAGCCGTTGGTATAATTCTGAAGGATAAAATGTTCCGGCAGCAGATTCTGGGCTGTCTTTAATATTTCATTGGTGTCTTTAAAGGAACTGATGGTCATCCAGAGCACCGGATATATCATGACAAAAGCAAACAGGAATGTAAACACATGGTAAATAACTTTGGATATCTTTCTTTTTAAAATGTAATTATTCACTGGTCTCACCTCTCTGCTTCATAATATACCCAGAACTTTTGCGTCTTGAATAAGATAAAAGTAATGAGTCCCACAAATAGTACCATTACCCATGCCATGGCACAGCCGTAACCCAGTTTGCCGTAAGTAAAGGAATTCTGGTACATATAAACTGTGTAGAAAAGGGTAGTGTCCCGGGGCTTTCCCTGGGTGATAATATAGCTTTGGGTAAAAGCCATAAAGCCGCTGATTAGCTGGTTGATCAGATTGAAGAAAATCGTTGGTGTCAGCATTGGAAGAGTAATCTTAATAAAGCTGTGTACACCCCCTGCTCCGTCCACTCTTGCCGATTCATATAAACTTACGGGAATCTGCTTAAGGCCAGACAAAAAAATAAGCATGGAAGAACCAAACTGCCATACGGCTAAAATAATCAGGGTCCAGATAGCCGTATTGGTACGGCCGAGCCAGGCAATGTCACTGGGAATACCGATTGACTGCAATATGGCATTGAGAACGCCGTCACTGGCAAATATACGTTTCCATAGTATTGCAACCGCCACACTGGAACCGATTATGGAGGGCAGATAATATACCGCTCGATAAAATCCCGACAGCTTTGTGGATTTTACCAAAAGCATAGCAATCATAAGTGCCATGATTAATCGGAGAGGGACGGAAAACACAACGTAATAAAGGGTTGCTCCGAAGGATTTCCAAAACGTAGCATCGTTTGTAAACATGGTTATGTAATTTTCTAATCCTATAAAAGCAGGAGTTTTTAAGATATTATATCTCGTAAATGAAAACCCGAACGAAACAAGCATGGGCAGAACAATAAAACCTAAAAAACCTATCAGGAAGGGCAGGATAAATACATATCCTGCTACTTCCTTTCTATTCATGATCTGGCCGATTGTCCTTTTTCGTTTCGGAGGCATGCTGTTCTTAATCAATGAAATTATCTCCAATCTGTAAAAGTCTACTTAGCTGCTTCCTCTAAAATCTGTTTGGATTCTGTAACAAACTGATTTGCTGCGTCTCCTGCATTAATTTCTCCGTAACGGAGGGTTTCTACCATTTTCTTTCCTAATTCTTCAACTTCGCTGGAACCGGAAGGATTGGGGGCGTCAATGGGTTTTGCAATTTCAGTTACTTTTGCCACGTAATCAAAAACCTGTGCGGTAACATTATCAACCTGGCCTTTTACAAATTCGGCGATTTGGCTGTTAACCGGAATTCCGCGTTCTGCCATTAAAATAGCATTGGCTTCCTCGCTGTTGGTGAACCAGTTGATGAACTTAGCTGCCGCTTCCTTATTCTCGGAGGTTTCAGCGATGGAGAAAAACATACTTGGTTTTAAGTAAAGGGGCTGTGCGGCAGCGTCTGACGTGGTAGGATACTCACAGATGCCCAAATCCCTGCCGGCTGCGGCCGAAATACTGATGAACTGGTTGGAGAAGGAAAAGTCATTCCAGGTAGTCTGGTCAATGATGGGTTTCGTTTCAACCACATCCGGATTCTTTTCTACCAGTAAATCTGCCGAAATACTAAATTCTGCATTTGCGAATTTTTCCACATTTGCAAAATGTAATAAACTTGAGTCTGCTTTTCCCTCATTTAACTGGTCATATAAATGGGAGTCGGTAGTTCTTGCAATGATCTGCATCATATTAATTCCACCGTCAAAATAAGTTTTAACACCGGTTTTTTCATAGATGGTCTGTCCGATTTCATATAACTGGTCAATGGTAGGCTGCTCCGGGATAGTAACACCGGCTTTTTCTACCGTAGCCTTGTCATAAACCATCATAGGTGCATTGCTGCCCAAACTGAGAGCATAAAGCTTTCCGTCAATTTTACCGCTGTCAATAATGCTTTCTGAAATATTAGATGTATCAATTGTGCCGTTTTCAATAAAGGGAGTTAAGTCAGCCAGCTGGTTGCTTCCCTGGAACTGGTTAATATACGCATAATCCTGCTGCATTATGTCAGGTAGATTTCCGCCTGCTGCCATTGTGGAAACTTTGTCCCAATATCCCGACCAATCTGTAAACTCGGTTTTTATTGTCACTTCCGGGTTCTTTTCCATATAAAGCTCGACTGCTTTCTGCGTTAAATCATTTCGTGTCTGATTTCCCCACCAAACCAGGTTTAAAGTTACTTTTTCATTGCCGGAAGAACTGTCTTCCGCAGTTTTCTCCTCTGCTGCGGTTGAAGTCTTTGCTACATCCGCCGTGTCCTTTTTACCGCTGCTGCACCCGGTTATCATGCTGGTAACCATGGCTGTCAGGACAAGTAAAGATAAAATTTTTCTTTTCAACTTAAATACCTCCTTTTTAATTGTAGTGTAATTATACAACATAATGCACAAAAGTAAATTAAAAAAACGGCTGTTTATAGGTCAAAAAAACGTCTTTTTAAGATTCTGCTAACTAAAATGCTTTATTTTCATTGTATACTTTTGTATAATTATAACTAAGGAGGTGAAACAGTGGCAAGTAAGCTGCAAATGCGTTACACCAATCTGCCGTTAAAGATAAAAATAACTGTAATTGTTTATGCCTCTTTCCTGCTGCTTGGTATCGTGTTTTCGATTAATTTACATAAGCTGACCAATTACTATGATCAGGATATGTACCGGACCAATGCACAGCTGCTGGACAATGTTATATCGAATATTGAATCGGAAATGTCGGCCATATCCAATATGTCGGATTATATCATCAGTGACAATGTGATACAGGAAAGTCTTACCGAACTGCTGGAATCCACCAGCAGATACAAGACCGCAACCTACAAAAGGGATGCCTACGAAGCACTTTTTACCTATATGTTCTTAAATGATTACATCAGTTCCATAACTCTTGTGGTTGAGGATGCGGTTATTACTATGGGTGATTCCTTAGAAGACGTACAGCTTAATTATGATACGATTAATGAGCAGGCGGACAAGGCAAACGGAGGCACCATATGGATTTCCGGAGGAGATACGGATTACTCTACTTTCTGTGTACGGCAGATCCGGCAGAAAAAGTATCTGAATCTCAGAAAGCTGGGCACTTTATATGTAAAGGTAGATATGGATAAAATTATATCCGATGGCCTGGATAAAGCGGGTTACACACCGGATATAACGGAATTTATCCTGTTTCATGAAGGGGATCAGATTTATCCGGAGAAGGATATTTATGAACAAAGCCGGATACAAAGAAAGAATATGTCAGAGCCCTATCAGATTCAAACCATTGACGGGAAAAAGAAGTTTATCATTATTGGAGAAATGAATTATGTTCCCTGGAATTATTATTATTTCCGTGATTATAACCAGATATTTTACCAGGCTACCAATACAAAATATTTTGCCGTAATTATGACAGTGGCCTTTTTAATTATTTGCATTCTGTTTACGAACATCATATTTAAAAATATTTTCAAACATTTTGACAATCTAATCTACAAAATGAAACAATTTGGCGGTGAACCGGTGGACCGGCCCGCAAAAGATTATAATTATGAGGGCCGTCAGGATGAGATCGGAAGACTTCACCTTACCTTCGATGAAATGACGAAAAATGTAAAGGCACTGCGGGATGAAAATTATGACAAGCAGCTGCTGTTAAAGGATGCTACCATAAAAATACTGGAACAGCAGATAAATCCCCATTTTTTATATAATACTTTAGACACCATTAACTGCATGGCTCAGGTTCAGGGAAATGAGGAAATCTCCACCATGGTTTTGTCCATGGGGAATTTGTTCCGGGCCTCCATCGTGCAGCAGAAGGAGTTAATCACTCTGGAAGAGGAACTGGTATTTTTAAAAAGTTATATCCGGATACAGGAGATACGATTTAAGGACCGGCTGCGGTTTCATATCGATATTCCGGAAAGCTGCAATCAGATTCCGGTTCCCAAGCTTATTATACAACCGTTGGTGGAAAATGCCATAAAGCATTCCATGGAATTTAGTTTTGAACCCTGCGAAATATTTGTTTCCATAACAGAAGAAGAGGACCGCTACCGGTTGAAGGTAGCAAATACAGGTTCCTGTTTTGATGAAGACCTGCTGGAAAAGATCAGGCAGAGAACATTAACGCCATTGGGAACCGGTGTCGGTCTGATCAATATAGATTCCCGGTTACGCCTGATATACGGAGAGGAATACGGCTTGTCATTTCTTAACCGTGACGGTATGGCAATGGTAATATTACAGATACCAAAGGGCATTGATTTTACGGCAGAGGCATGATCTGCAGGAGATTTAATTAAGAAAGGGAGCTTCATAATATGCTGTTAAGACTGATTATTGTGGATGATGAAGATACCATCCGTAATGCAATCGCACATATGATTGATTTTAATGCATTGGGATATGAACTGATTGGGACGGCCAGAAACGGAATGGAAGCCCTTGATCTGATCTGTGATAATTTTCCGGATGTGATTATAACCGATTTAAAAATGCCGGTTTTAAGCGGGCTGGATCTCATTGACCGGGTTTTCTGCCAGGATAAAGACATTGATTATATCATCTTATCCGGTTACGGTGAGTTTGAATATGCAAAACAGGCTATGAGGTACGGTGTTCAGAATTATTTGCTGAAACCTACAAATAAACAGGAATTAATCCATGCATTGGAGGAGATACGCAGAAAAAGGGAATTAAAAAAGGAGAAAGATTCCTTACAGCAGACACAGATTTTAAAAAATGTCCGGTTTCTGGTGGAACAGTGCTTTTTAATGGAGGCACTGGAAGAAAACCAGGATTTTATGAGTTGTTATAAGAAATATGAACCGCTCCTGGCATTTCCGGACAAGTGTATTCATGTCTGCATCTGTTCCTTTGTGGAGGACAGTTTTTTACAGGAATTTTTAAAAGACATTCATGATATCTTAAACAGGGAAAAACTACTTTTGTATTTTCCGGTAATTGCAGTTAAAAATAGTGCCTTACTGGTTTTGCCGGTAGAATCCATCACCAGGCAGGATAAGCTCCGGGAACTGGTGGAAGAGCTTAAGTACCAGTCCCAGACCGTATCACTGGCCGCTAATTTTCTGCACTTTAACAGCAGTGCCCAACTATTTGAGACCATTGTAAAAAAGATATCCAGATACAGTCAGGTGCTGCTCTTTGACGATAAAGGCAGCCGTTATGAAATACAGAACAATCTGGTATCCCCGGGGAGGTTAAAAGAACTGAAAAATGGAATATTATCCTCCTCAACGCTTTTAGATGTCAGCGAATATATCAATTCCGCATTTTCTTCCGTAAAACAGCCGGAAGCTGCGAAAAATCTTGCGGTAGCTTTATTCTTAAGATTTGATACCGTGCAAAACGAAGACACCATCGAGATTGCAGGGGATTTCTTCAGAAAGCTTTATTCCTGTACCACCATTGATTCCATACGGGATTTACTCCAGGGAATTATTGAAAAAAACTTTTTGAGAGAACATACCGAGATAAAGAATAAGTCTACGATTTCCACATTAAAAACCTATGTTAAAATGCATTATGATGAAGAAGCTTTGTCTTTAAAATGGCTGGCTGAAAATTATTTATTTATCAGTGTCGGCTATCTGAGCAAACAGTTTGTAAAAGAAGAAGGGATACGGTTTTCAGAGTATCTGAATGCAATCCGGATGGAGGAAGCCAAAAAGCTATTATATCTCTATTCCTTTGATAATATAAAGAATATAGCCAGGCTGGTGGGTTTTGGCAATAACCCCCATTATTTCAGCCAGGTCTTTAAACGCTATACGGGATATTCGCCCAAGGAGTATCTTGAAAGCAGAGCAAAATAAGAAGCTGGCACTGTAAGACGGCCGGAGGATCAAAGCTGATGTGATAAATTAAGAAGAAAGCAGCGGAATATTATATAAAAGTAAGAATACATGAATAATCACGAGTATAAAAAAATATATAGGGAGGAAACAATATTATGACAAACCAAATTCTTTTGGAAAAAATCAATCTGATTGTAGGGAAATTAATGAATCTTGGAGGTGCTGACTACGACAGTGATAAAACTACTTCGGAAAGTGACGTGAAAACCGGTCTGATTGCCCGTGATTTCGGTATAGAAGAATGGGACTGGCCCCAGGGAGTGGGTTTATACGGTCTGAATAAATTAATGGAGTATTACGGTGAGGACAATTATATGGACTTTTTCCTTAACTGGTTTGAAACTAATCTGAAAAAGGGACTGCCTGCCGCCAATATCAATACTACGGCCCCCTTACTCACCCTGGTGGATTTACTGGATCGGTTTCAGAATACAGAATATGAAGCTCTATGCTTAAGCCGGGTGGACTGGCTTATGAACCAACTTCCAAGAACGAAGGAAAACGGCTTTGAACATGTTACCAGTGCCATCGGAAACCGGAACGAGATAGGAAGGCATGAAGAAGAACTGTGGGTGGATACCCTGTTTATGGCAGTTTTATTCTTAAATAAAATGGGGCACCGGTATGACAGAAAGGACTGGATCGCAGAATCCATCCATCAGGTGCTGTTACATATCAAATACCTCTATGATAAAAAAACAGGATTGTTTTATCATGGCTGGACCTTTAAGGAGAACAATAATTTCGGAGGAATCTTCTGGTGCCGCGGCAATTCCTGGTTTACTTTTGGTATTGTTGATTTCATGGAAGCTTTTCACGGCCAGCTGGAAGAGGGCTTACGGCGGTATCTGGAAGATACCTTTAAAGCACAGGTTAACAGACTGGTTAGCTTACAATCAGAGAGCGGCCTGTGGCATACGGTACTGGATGATGAAACGAGTTATGAGGAAGTTTCCGGCAGCGCGGCTATCGTAAC
>JAEZSL010000285.1 GCA_023443925.1 Bacillota bacterium
TTAACAGGTTCTATGTCAAAAATAAAGTTGGTACTCTTTTGAGGAATGCTGCCTTCCAGACCGTTATTGAAGGTCTCTATCATTTCATCCGTTACATAACTGGAATAACGGCGGAAATTTGTGTTAACCGGCATCCAGTTATGGATAATTTCATCCGTATTAATGCGGTTTACACGTCCGTTTTCATCAATGGTGTAGTCGGTGCCTTCCACTCCATAGGTCCATAAATCCACCCATTCCTGATTTTTCTGGAAAAGATTAATTACTTGCACATAAGCTGCCAGTTCTTTCGGATCTTCAACACCGGCACTAATGGAAAAGGCAACGGTATAGGTTCCCCAGCTCATCAAAGGTTTCTTCTGCTTATCTCCCAAGTAGAAATTCTTAAACAGTGCGTTGGGTGCAGAAACACGTACTGCTTCATCCATTTCGAAAATTCGGTCATTGGAGCTGTTTGCAAACATGGCGCGGCCTGCTGCAAATTCTGTGGCGGACTGCTCACCGTTGGATAACTGATAGGAAGGAATAATACCCATTTCATTCCAGCGTTTTGTAATCTCGCACATCTGTTTATATTCTTCGGACTCATAAAAACTATATACTTTACCGTCATCCATAACGTTGCCGTCGGTGAAAGCAAAACTGTTAATAAAATTTAAATTCTTTTCGGAAGGAAGGGCTCCGTTCAGCATTTTCGGATTGAGTCCCCGTCCAAGTCCGATATAATCCGGATGTTTTTCTTTGCATAAGGTATAGAAATTTTCCAGATCCGCAACACTGGTGATATCCGTTACTCCAACTTCGTCCATTAAATCCTGGCGAACCATCACCAGATAATCTTCTCCTGCATTGGGTTTATAGCCTACGGGAACCGCATAGATCTTATCTTTGATGGTAAATGCTTTTACCGCATTTTCCGCATCGCAGTATTCATACAATTCTTTTGCATTATCTTTAATTATATCGGTAACATCTGCATAATAGCCTTTCGCCACCATTTTAGCCGTTACTTCCGTATTGGTATAGCAAAAGAATTTCTCACCGGCTGAAAACATAAGCTCGGATTTACCGCCTGCATATTCTGTCCAGGGCAGGTACTGGATTTCCAGATCCACATTGATTTCGTTCAGAACTTTATCATAAATAACAGTTTCAAATAATTCCTTCATCCGGGGCGATTCTTCCCCAAACATAACTAATTTTACCGGTATGGGAGCTTCTTTGCCTTCCCCGTTAACCGCCGGTTTTTCTTCTTTCCCGCATCCCATAAGCATTGCTGCCATGATGATTGCCATACATAAAAGTGATATTATTTTTTTCATACCTCTTCTCCTCTCTTACCCTTTCAGTGCCCCAACTGTCACACCTTTTACAAAATATTTTTGTATGAAAGGGTATACAAATGCAATCGGTCCGATTGCAATACAAGTAATTGCCATTTTTATCGTCTGAGTCGGCAGGACGATATGTGCTGCTCCTAATCCATTGGGATTCGTAGCCAGATACTGAATATTTGAGTTCATCTTATATAAAATATACTGCATCGTGAAATATTTTGAATCATCCACTAACATCAGCGGAAGATAAAAGTCATTCCAGAAGGTTAATGCATAAAAAAGCGTAATCGTTACTATGCCGGCTTTGGAAAGCGGCATTATGATCTTATAAAAGATCTGGAAATATCCTGCGCCGTCTATTTTGGCACTTTCCATGAGTTCACCGGGCAGCCCTTTTATAAAATTCCGTATCAGGTACATATAAAATACATTCATGCTGTAAGGCAGAATAAGTCCTAACAGCGCATTATCCAGGTGATAATACTTTGTGCATACCAGATACCAGGGCAGCATTCCTCCGTTAAACAGCATGGTAAAGTACGCAAAGAAAGCCAGTTTATTTGCATGACGGAATTCCTTTATGGAAACAACATAAGCAAAGCAGGTGGTAATTATAACGGATATGGTGGTTCCAATTACCGTGGTTAGTATCGTCATTGTATAAGCTCCGATTATTTTACCGCCCTGGCTGTTCATAATGTACTTATAGGTATCCAGTGAAAATCCCCGGGGTAAAAGTGAAAATCCTTTTACGGCTATCTCCTGCTCTGTTGATAAAGAGCCTGCTAGGGCGAGAACAAGAGGGAACAGGCAAATCACTGAAAATAATCCGATTAGAATATAGAAGAATCCGACCAGCAGCTTATCTGATTTTAAATTACGTTTCATCTCTTACTCTTTCCTCTCTAAAATAATGTAGATTCTTTATCATACCACCCTGCCAGTTTATTGGATATCACCACCAGAATGAATCCGATGATGGACTGGTATAAGGAGATGGCTGATGCAAATGCCATGTCACCATTTCTAACCCCGCTCCGGTATACATACACATCAATAACATCCGTAACCGGCAGCAAAAGAGGATTCAGATTTGTTAAGCCTATCATCATACCCAGATTACCCTTTAGCATATTTCCCACCGATAGCAGAAACATAATGGTAATGGTGGGCCGCAGCAGGGGCAGGGTAATTTTCTTAATCTGCTGCCATTTTGTTGCCCCGTCTACCTGGGCTGCTTCATATATAGCGGTATCAAAACCGGTAAGTGTACCATAATAAATAACTGAATTATACCCGGTACTCTGCCAGATTACAACCAATACCAATATGACTACCCAGGCTTTGGGGCTGGAATAAAAGTCGAAATTGATCCCGGCATTTTTCAGAGAATTGGCTACTAAACCTACATCCGAGCTTAATATGGCATTCAGAATTGCCCCCATTACCATCCAGGATATAAAGTAAGGAAAAAACATCACACTCTGGCTTACTTTAATAAAACGTTTGTTTCGAATCTCACTTAACATAATGGCAATGGCTACCGCAAATATTGTACCAAATATAAAAAACAGTATATTTAGACCGATGGTGTTTCTGGTTGCTCTTAAGGCTGTGTACATATTGTCAAAGAAAAAGCTGAAATTCTTGAATAAGGGATCAGCCCACTTACTGCCAAAAATTCCGCCTTTATAGTTATAATCTTTAAACACCAGAACCAGGCCGGCCATAGGAACATAGGCAAAAGCAATTAAAACCAATACACCGGGAAGTGCCATTAAATACAACGGCAGGTCCTGCTTAAACGTATGTTTCCGTTTCATGATAGTTCCTCTCTATTATGTATATTTTTCACTGTATTTGTATTTCCTTTCATGTCATTTCAGGTTTAATGTACCGATGACTTCACCCTTCCATTCTTTTTTTCACCATGCGCACTTGTGATGTACACCCAGTCTACTGGCACAATGACGAAATAACAATCTTAAATATATCTGATTTTATTAAAAACCCATGATATAACCCGTAATTATTCTATTAAATTAATGTTATTCTATAAATTTCAAAGCATTTAAGCTATAATGGCTGTTTAAAATATCTTTTCTACTATATAGATAAGATTCTGTTATATAGAAAAGGTTCCGTTAGGTAGAAAATGTACTGTTATATAGAAAATATACTGTTAGGTATAAATTTCTGTTAGGCAAAAAATGTTCTGTTATGTAGTAAATTTTCTGTTATACGGAAAATGACCTTCGCATTCATATTGCTGTTTCGTGCGAAGGTCCATTTATTGTTTGCAATACCCTTTGTTTGCAATACCGTAAAGGCTTGTCATCATACGCCGTTAAAATGTTTTTTCTGTCTCTTCGATAAGCAAAACGCAAGTTACTTATCTTTAATTTTACGCATGGAAGACGGTGATACTCCATAATACTTACGAAAAGCTGCCGAAAAATAAGAAGAACTATTAAATCCAACCTGTCTGGCAATTTCCTGTACCGTGCTCTGGGATTCTTCTTTAAAAATTTCTCTGGCTTTTTGAAGTCTCAATTGATTCACATAATGAGGAAACGCCATACCGGTATAACTGTTGAATAGTTTACTAAAATGGGAGACACTGAACCCATAACGGTCTGCCACTGTTTCTACCGATAAGCCGCAGTCATTATAATTCTGATTAATATATTCCAGGATATTTTCCATCATCCTGGCCGCTGTTGATTTTCTTCCTGCCTGCAATTGCTGCTGTACCTGTAAAAACAGCTGACTCAGCCACTCATCAATATTTACCTGTCCGATAAACATGGGATTCGTAAGAAAATCTTCCAGGTACACCTCATACTCCTCGTTTTTCTCTCCGCAAACGGATTCAGACAAACGTATTACATCTGCTATGAGTTGTTTTAAATATTTCTGGGCAGTCACAATATGGTAGGCAGTAAGATTTTGCAGCAGATTTAAAACCTGTTTTGGAAGGTCGCCGCTTTCTATGCCCTTAACCATCTGTAATATATTCTCTCTCTCCGGTTCTGTTATGGCTCCCTGCTGCTTTTTCTTAAGCAGTTCTTCATCCATGATAAAGATCTCTTTTGACATAATGTAATACTCCGTCAGCATTTCAGCTTTCGCGTAGGCTTTCGGAAGTTTATCCATACTGCTGCACCTGGAAATTCCCATACACCCCTTTACCTTATATATATCGTTTAATTCCTGCAGCACCTGTCCCATTATACTGCGTATCTGCTCCGGTACAAGCTGCTGTCCGGATTCTTCATAGTGAAGTATAACAATTTCACCCTGGCTGACCCGGTAACAGTGATCTCCTCCAAAGCCTTCCCCCGGTTTATTTAAAAATACCTTACCCAGATATGTCAATAAGGCCTCATTCTGGCTCCAATCTTCCATAGAATACCGGAAAACGGTCAGAATAAAATAATCAGGCACGCAGGCTCCGAATTCAAACATTTTATCCGTAAAGCCCTCTCCCGTGGTACCCTGGCGTAAAAACCGCACAACTGCATTGCTGCGGATCTGGCTTTTTAAGAGATTCATATTCTGATTCACATCCTGAAGTGCATCGGTAGCCATCATCAGCTCATCCTTACCACTTGCCGTAACTGCCTCGGACTGGGCTATCTCAAAAATGCCATGAAATATTTTTCCCAAGGGACGGTAGATCCATTCCGACAGAAGCCATACGAGAACGATTATAATACTCATAACAAAAACAGTAGAAAGCATAATGGTTCTAAGAGCCTGATTCACCTGAGCCTGACTGGTGGAAAATTCCTGGATGCGGATTGAGAAAAACCGTTTATCCTTCGACCAAATATAAGAAACCGCCTGTTTTTCCCCTTCCACATTCTCATAATAGGAGTCTTCAGAGATATTCTTTGCCCTGATATCCCCAGATATTTTATGAATTACATCTGCATACTCGTTTTTCTGGCTGGCCACCTGCTCTCCGTCCTGATGAAAAATATAGATAGGGTTTTCCGTCTCCCGGTTCCAGGGCAGAACCCGTTCCTGTACTTCATCCATATTAATTACCAAGGCCACCCCGTAACTGCTGGGTCCATAGAGGAATTCCCTGTCGGTACATAAAAGCACCATCTTTTTTTTGTACTTTCTGGCATCCGAATAGACAAAAAATATCTCTTTGTCAGAAGAAGTCTTATTTGCATTGGAAACGATTTCTTCCTTGGCCGCTGTAGTAACGGTACCGGTATCAAAACTGGCCAGTACTTCATCTTTATGAAACAGTATGACGGAGGAAATACCCGTCATATTCGTTGCAACCGCCCGCATGGATTCATAAATGGAATCGATATGGGATTCTTCCCTCCCCTTTGTAACCAGATAGGCTTTAATATTATAATTACGGACTAAAAGTTGAGCCTGTGACTGATATTGTTCAAGCTGGTTTTCATAGGATTCGTTTAAATTCTTTAAAACTTCTCTGGTCTCTTTATCACTCTCTTCCCGGATTGAAACAAAAAGCCCCCTGAAAACTGCCACATCAATAAAACCGATCGCAAGTACCGCAACTGCGAGAAATGCAATTAGTATTCTGATCCGATACCTTGACCCTCTTATATTTTTCCCCCACCTGATTGCTTTTCTTATTAATTCCCCCCGGATTGCTTTTTGCAGGTTGTTTTTTCCTGCCCCCATACTTCCATCTCCTTCATTCCGTTAAACTCCGGATTAATAGTAGAATTATAACATCCCGGCCTTTCAAATTCAATTTTTACACTCTATTAAAAACATGGCATTTTATCAAAAACATCTGATTCTCCTATTCTCTAACTCCATATGGCAAGTTTAGGAAACAAAAGAATAAAACCGCTCCTCCGGTTAGTGAAGGAACGGTTCAAACTATCAATTAATTGGTAGACGTATAGCGAATTATAATTCCAATTTGTAAATTTCCCCCGCTGCCATTGCAAGCAAACCTTCTATACTGCAGGTAATCATGCTGTCTATGTTTGCGTTGGTATAAAAAGCCATATGCTGTGTCATTACGACATTGGGAAACTGCCGCAGATAAACCATATCCCTGTTTTTTATGATATCCGTCTTCCGGTCAACATGATAAATCCCGTCTTCATTTTCAAAAACATCAAGCCCTAAAGCCCCGATTTTCTGATTCTCTATTCCTTCGGTGAGGGAGGATATATCCATAAGCTCTCCTCTGGCCGTATTAATCAGCACAACACCTGGCTTCATCTGATTTATGGCCTGGCTGTTAATGAGATGATGATTCTGCGGGCTAAGCGGTATATGAAGGGATATGATATCTGCTTCCCGATATAGTTCGGCAAGAGATACATAGGACGCATATTTCTTTATGTCTTCCTTCTCCTGCCTGTTATAAGCAAGCAGTGTGCAGCCAAAGCCTGATAAAATCTTAATGACCGCTCCGCCAATTTTCCCGGTGCCAATAATACCCACCGTCTGACTGCCCAGTTCTTTTCCGATAAGGCCTTTCAGGGAATAGTCGTTGACGTTCTGTCTCCATATTGCCGGTTTGTAATGTCTTAGTGCCAGAAGCATCAGCATGATCGTAAACTCTGCTACTCCATCGGGAGGATACGTAGAATTGCAAACCCTCATACCGATTTCCCTGGCGTAGGAAAGATCAATATGATTATATCCAATCGTTCTGGTGGATATATATCTGACACCACAGTTTTTTAGTTCAGTAAGAACCGCCCGGTTCAGGCTGCTATATCCTAATATACTGATTCCCTCACACCCCTTTGCCAACTCCAGTGTTTCGGCAGATAATGGCTTTCCGGTTGTAACCAGTTCCAGCTTATATTGTTCTTTCAATTCCTTGAGCCTTCTATTCTCATCCGGCCGCATTTCATAAACTGCAATCTTCACACATCTTTTCCTTTCTGCCGCCCATCGGCATCACATAATAGCGAAAGAGACAGGCAATGCCTGTCATCTCCCGTTTTTTTATTTAATTGGTTACGTTTTTTAAGATGATTCAAATAAACCGTCAAACCGATTATACCAAAGCTGAGGTAGTATATCCTATGATGAGACCTGTTGCTGTAATTCCAATAATAACATATTTAATAAACATATGTCCATATCCTGTTATTTGACAGGCTATGCGTTGTTATTTTACTGAGTCATAAGATATTTCTATCCGCGGATCATAACCTGCGGTAATTAAACTCTTCTCATTTAACGCCAGATTCTAACCGCTTTGCTGTCCTCCTCCAGACACTGCTCCAGCAGTATTTCCAGTTTTCTCGTATAGTCCGCAAGAGGGTCTTCGTATTTTAAAGTTTTTAATACAGAAATCTTAAAACCATTTTCTCCATGCTGGTTCCAAAGCTCCAAAAGCCGTTTGTTGGGATGCCAGTTGGCGGCCAGCTTACAGCGGACGCTGTTAAAATCAGCCCTGGTATCCGCAGATGCCCCAAGGAAATTTTCACCTGTGGCGGTACAGTAAAAGGAGATCACTCCCATTTCCGGCCTCCGGTTTTTATACTCTTCCAGCAGTTGTCTTTTTCTCTCTTTATCCATATTTATACCTCCTGCATAACGCAGACCTGTCTGCGTTACTGCTTTAATAATTAGTTTGAAAGGAACTTTCAAACTTATACCTATTGAACTCCCAGGCTGGCCTGGAATACTGCCACAGAATAAAATGTGAAAGAACTTATCTGCGGCATCCTTTCTATCTATTATTTTCTTTCAACCTTTTTACCTCAAGTAATATAATACTTCCGGGGTAAAGTAAAAACAATCCACGCTCCGTAGAGTAAGCGTGGATTATGGTTGGCCTGGATTAAATTACACTGCTTTCTTTGTCATATCTCTGATATAAAACGCAACCTGATACGGAAACAATGTATCCGCATCACCAAGATCATTCCCCAGTATCCGCTTTATATTCTGTATACGGTAATTTACCGTATTTCTATGAGTAAAGGTCTCCTCGGCAACTCGTATAAGGCTTCGGTCATTTTTTATATAACTTTTTAGAGTATTAATATAACCTGACCCATGGGCTTCATCGTAAGCTTCCAGAGAGCCCAGTAATTCATTGGCATAACTTGTCAGAACATCGGTATCATCCAGAGAAAATAGTATTTTGAAAAATCCCATATCTTCAAAATGTATCATTTCCCTGCCGGTGCCCATGGACATCTTCATGGCAGTTCTGGCTCTTTTATAACTGACAGACAGATTTTCGATATGGTTGATACCAGGCCCGATTCCCAGATGGAAGCGTTTTTCATTGGCAAAATAGGAAAAGCTCTGTATAATCAGTTTCGGCAGTTCCATGTATTGTTTATCTTTTCTGGTATTTAAAATCAGTACAAGGAAATCTTCCATCCGGATCAGTCCGTAAGAAGTGTTGATTTTATCATTCCCCTTCCATAAACCGAATAAATTCTCCAGTTTTATTATGGCCTGGTTGTAGCTCAATTCATCTTCCATGGTCTTTTTTACACTGATACAATAGACCTGGAAGGTTCCTTCTATATCATAACGTTCTCCGAGTTCCAGTCTGATATTCTCTTCCGACAGACGCCCCTGGATGACCTCGCGAAAAGCATTACCTATTTTCTTTTCAAACTGCTTCTGATCAATTATTCTCATACAATATGCCTGGATCAGCTCTGTTATGGAGATCTCCCAGGGCATCTCCAGTATAGGAAAATTATGTATGTCGCACCAGCTGATTACATCCTCGGGTATTTTATGAAGATACATTCCGGTATTAATAATGATCCCGGCACAATCATCCTTTGCCATCTCCTGAACTAACTGCAGCAGCCAGCCGGGCCTGCCTGCCTTCATGCCGGTGGTTATTGCCAATTCTTCTCCATGAAATCTGGATACTATGGTTTCATCCTCCAGCATATGCACCCAGCTTACTACCGTATCCATTCCGGCCTTCCCCGCCGCTATCTTTAAACGAAACTGTTCCTTCGTTTCTTCATAAAGTTCCCAAAAACGTACCGCCATTCTGCCCTGTCTCCTCTCATATATTTTTATTAAATTCAGATATAATTGTGAATCGCATTTATTGTATCTATATACCATTCAACTAATACAATTTCAGAGCCAAATCTTACCCGAGGGTATACGAAGCTTTGAAATTTGTATCAATTGTACAATATACCCGAAAAAAAATTACTGTTATGTAATTGCATATTTATTAACAAAAATAGAAATCTGCCGGATATATGTGCGGCTTCAAGTTATATAAACTATATAATGCATATATAAAAACATTAATAGGTATATTTTTCCAAACATCTGTTTTGTATTCCGGATACCAAATTTATCTATATATTCAGACTAGCAGATCATATACAAAAAGTCAATTATTTCGTATAATTATATCACAGTAAAGAAATAATAATGTTATAAAGAAA
>JAEZSL010000327.1 GCA_023443925.1 Bacillota bacterium
TTGGCTTAACCAATGACCGCATCTCTGAAGTTAAAGCAGTCTGTGAAGAAAGCGATGTTATTATTGCCTGCTTTGGTCTGGATGCGGGAATTGAAGGAGAAGAAGGGGATCCGAATAATAAATATGCAAGCGGTGATAAGAAGGATCTGGCTTTACCCGGTATCCAGAAAGAGGTTTTAAGCACCATTGTAAACAGTAATAAGCCGGTGGTATTAGTATTATTATCCGGAAGTGCCTTAACAGTGGAGGAAGAAGAAAAAATACCTGCCATTATACAGGCCTGGTATCCGGGAGCCCAGGGGGGACGCGCGGTAGCGGAAATTCTTTTCGGAGAGCGGTCACCGGAAGGAAAATTGCCGGTTACTTTTTACCGTTCTGCTAAAGAAATTCCGGAATTTACGGACTATTCCATGAAGTACCGGACTTATCGCTATATGGAAACAGAGGCTTTGTATTCTTTTGGTTACGGATTAAGCTATACCAGCTTTTCCTTGGATCAGGCTGAAGTTTGTTTGTCTGAAAACGGTGAAAGTATTGCCGTTAAAGGGGTAATAACAAATACCGGAACTATGGAAGGTGCTGAAACTCTGCAGGTATATGTAAAAGCGCCCTATGCTGGGGCACCGAAATACCAGTTAAAGGGACTTAAGAAAGTCAGGCTGACTCCGGGAGAATCAAAACTGGTCAGTTTAGAGCTTAATAAGGAAGCCTTTGTTATATTCAACGAAGCGGGCGAGGAACTTCTATGCCAGGGTGAATATTTGGTATATACAGGGTTCTGTCAGCCCGATGCCAGAAGTCTTCAATTGACCGGTCATACACCCGTATGTAAAGGGATAACTTTTAAGCAGTAAGCCAGGCCCGGGAGTCTGTAAGCAGAATTAGGTGAGGGATGGGGGGTGCCTGTCAGCCATTTGGGGAGTGTAAAAACAGATATCCGAGTGATAAAAAAGGGACTTGATTATTTGTGGCGGTAATACCGGGTATACAAATATCAAGTCCTGTTTATATTAAACTTATTTAGCTGGTTATATCCTGGGTTGAATCACATTGAGATTAAACCTACTTGAATTTATATTCCCTTGAGATTAAACCCACTTGAATTTATATTCCCTTGAGATTAAACCCACTTGAATTTGTATTCCCTTGAGATTAAACCCACTTGAATTTGTATTCCATGGAGATTTAAATTCATTTAATCTAAATCACAAATACTTACTGCCTTGGGGGCTGGGTTGAACCACGGACAATTAATTTTACCGGCACAGCATATTTCTGAACCGGATAAGCAGGATCCTTTAAAGAAGATAACAGAATCTGACTTACCTGCCTGCCGATTTCGGGGAAGTCCTGGCTGACCGTCGTTATACCCATTTCGGTTTTCTGAGCCCATACCGTATTATCAAAACCACAGATGCTGATATCCTCCGGAACCCGGATGTTTAATTCCTTGCAGGCCCAGATTACGGAATAAGCCACCTGGTCATTTTCAGTCTCGATAGCCGTTACACCGTTGTTATATAACCGGCTGATCACGGAATTCAACTGCGGTATGCTGGTATGATAAAGGGCGGTATGCTCCGATAAAAATCCCAGTCCGTTTGCCACATTATCCATATCCACTGAAATTCCATATTTGCGGAGGGTCTGGATAAAACCGCCGAAACGGTCCCGTACGGAAGAAGTCTCATCGATGGAAGCGTTGGATAAAAAGCCAATCTTTTTATGCCCCAGGGAAATAAGGTGTTCCGTAAGCAGTTTACCACCTTCAAAGTTATCCGATACTACATTGTGTATGTAGGAGCAGTCATTGGTTTTATCAATGATAACAACCGGTTTGCCGCTGATTACAAAATTATTGAGTAGGTCCAGATAAATTTTGTTGCTTTTCGGATAGTATACAATACCGGCAATATTCTGATCCATCAACTGGCGGATCGTATGTTTTTCTTTGGAAGCGTTATCGCTGGTAATATAAATTCCCATAAAATAACCTGACTTGTTAAGGCTGGTGCTTACTTCCGTTACCGTATCGATTAATCCGCCCTTTGCCGTATCAAAAGGAAGTAAAAAAGCAAAGGTATTAGAAGTCTGGGCAGGGGCCGCCGTACGGGGTTTTTTAACCGTCATATCCCTGGCTACAAAACTTCCGACGCCTCTTTTCCGATAGAGAATACCCTGGTGTTCCAGATCCGTTATGGCCCGCTTGGCTGTTATACGGCTTACACCATACTGAAGTGACAGCTGCTTTTCGGTGCAGATCGGTTCGTCATAAGAAAAATTACCGCTTTGGATCATGTTGTAGATATCATCTATAATAATTTCATATAAATTTTTTTTCACCGTTTGATTGTCTTGATTATTATCGTTTTTCATATTTTCATCCATGATACCACCTCCTCTTTTATAGGATTATGTATTTCTTTAAATATAGTATATCAAAGTTCATATATTGTCAAACATTAGATAAAAAAATGGTTTTTAAATATGTTTTTGTTCTAATTGGAAATACATGGATTGCATGATATATCAATAAAAAGCATAAAAAATAAAGTTTAATTAGTGAATAAAGTAAAATATCACTATAATTTTTCGCAATAAATAAAATAAGTATACAAAATAAATAATTTATAGAGAAAAATTTATTGACATATCAAAGTAACTATGCAATAATATGATATATCAAATTTAAAGAGGAGGCAGCTTGAAAAAATGAAATCAAAGGCTAAAAAAAATGAAACAGTTGGTAAAAGGCACAAGATACTTGTGGATCTTAAGAATGGGTGGCAGTTATATGTCATGGCATTACCGGCGATCGTATTGCTCTTTCTATTTGCATATATGCCGATGGCCGGCCTTGTAATTGCGTTTAAACAATATAATTTCAGACAGGGGATCTGGGGGAGTGACTGGATGGATCCCCTGTTTAAAAACTTCGAGATCTTATTTAAAAACAATACCAGTGCTATGCTGGCCATACGCAACACGCTTCTGTTAAATATTTTATTTATTTCTGCAGGTACAATATTCGCTCTTATATTGGCACTGTCCCTTAACGAATTATCCAGCAAATATTTAAAAAAGATTACACAATCACTGACATTCCTGCCCTATTTTATTTCTACCGTAGTAGTAGGTATATTCGTAAGCGGGCTTCTGGGCTATGAAAACGGTACCCTGAACAAGCTTATAACCTCTCTGGGCGGTGAAAAGGTAGCATTTTACCAGCATGCAAGTTACTGGCCCTTGATTTTACTTTTCGTTAATATATGGAAAGGCGCGGGCTACAGTGCCGTAATCTATCTTGCCACCTTAAGCGGAATTGATGATTCTTATTATGAAGCGGCGCAGATTGACGGTGCTTCCAGATGGCAGCAGATCTGGAATATCAGCCTTCCTTTAATGAGGCCCACTGTGGTGGTTATGACCTTGCTGGCAGTCGGGAAGATAATGAATGCAGATTTCGGATTATTCTACAACATAACCGGCAGCATGCCGACACTTTATAGTACCACCGATGTTTTAGATACTTACATATTCAGGGCTTTAAGACAGACAGGGGATATAGCCATATCTTCCGCTACGGGTTTCTTCCAGTCCACCATATCCTTTATGCTGGTAATCGTTTGTAACTGGCTGGCAAGACGCTATGAAAAGGACGCGGCATTGTTCTAAAATCGTAAGTCCGCTTGGGGCATGCAAGGCTATCAGTGTGAAATAAAAGAAATTTCACACCCTGATTTAAGGCAGTAAAGCATCTGCAAGCAGATTCTTTATGCCATGGGAGCTAGTGTGAAATAAAAGAAATTTCACACCCTGATTTAAGGCAGTAAAGCATCTGCAAGCAGATTCTTTATGCCATGGGAGCTAGCATGAAGAAAAAGAATCTTCACACCAGAAGCCCGAAATGAGCGCAGAGGATGCTCCCTCCAGACTTCTTCCTTCATTATTTGAGATGCAGCCTGGCGGTATTATGACGGGAAGAGTGAAAGAAAATATTGAAAATGAAAGGATGCCACAATGTGATTCTTCACAATGTGAAACTTGTTTCACATACTATTCGGTGGCAGTATCCCAGACCAGTCTGGGATATGCAGTGGGTATAAAAATGAGAAAAAACAGACTGTCAATTGGAAAAATATTAGTTGTTATTTTTGTAATCGCATTTTCCCTGGCGTGCCTTTACCCTTTTCTGATGGTTGTTGGGGGATCCCTGACCACAGATTCGGAAGCTGCCAGCTACGGATTCAGCATTATACCAAGGGAACCGACCCTTGCGGCATATAAAATGCTATTTGCCAATAAAACCATGATATTAAACGGCTATAAGGTTACTTTATTCGTGACGGTTGTCGGCACTATTTTATCCGTAATGATAAACGCTATGATGGGATTTGTTCTTTCCAGAAGAAATCTGCGGTTTAAGGGAGTTATCAATTTATATGTATTAATTACCATGCTGTTCAACGGCGGTATGGTTCCCTGGTACATTGTCTGTACCAGATACCTCCACTTAAAAAATACCATCTGGGCACTGATCGTGCCAAGTCTTGTCAGCGCCTGGTACATATTCCTGGTTCGTAATTATTTTACCGGCATACCCGATGAAATGTGGGAATCCGCCAAATTAGACGGAGCCAGTGAATTTATAATATTCCGAAAGATTTACCTGTCCCTGGCCAAACCGGTTATTGCAACAATTATACTTTTTGCGGCTTTGGGCTTCTGGAATGACTGGTGGCTGGGCTTAATGCTGGTGGATAATTCGAATTTACAGCCTTTGCAGATGCTTTTGCGTACCATTATTGCCAATATCCAGTTTTTACAGACAATGGGAGATAAATCAGCCGAGGCCCAGGCTTTACTGGCTTCCGTACCCAGCGACGGTGTGAAGATGGCCATGGTCATCATTACTACGGGGCCGATTATCCTTTTATATCCCTTCCTGCAAAAGTACTTCATAAAAGGTATCATGGTGGGTGCGGTTAAAGGATGATAACTGAAGGTCGGCAGAATTTATATTATTTTTATCAGAGGGTTACAATGGAAGGCAATCATGCTTCCTGTAATAAAATCAAAAAAGGAGAGAAGAGCTATGAGAAAACAAGGTAGAAAGATGCTTCCATATTTTTTATGCCTGTTGCTGGTGATTTCCATGCTTGCGGGGTGCGGCAGCGGAAAAGGAACAAAAGAAACAGGTGAAACATCGGGAGCAGGAGAAACAGCAGCAAATGGGGGAGAAGCGGCAGAGCCAGGTGCAACGGACTTAAAACCCGTGACATTACACTTTATTTTTTACGGTGACAAAAAAGCCGCAACCGATGAAGTATGGGATAAGATAGCGGAATACACGAAAGATACGTTAAATGCGGATTTTGATGTACAGTTTATCGCCGGTACCGACTTTACGCAGAAGTTACTGGTTAAGGCAGCCGCCGGTGATGCGTGGGATCTGAATTTTGACAGTGACTGGACCTGTTATTATCAGATGATTGCAAATGATTCCTATATGGAGCTGGATGATTTACTGCCAAAGTATGCGCCTGATTTATACAAGGTATATCAGGAAAAAGGTATCCTGGATGCAGCAAAATCCAAAGGAAAAGTCGTATCCCTTCCCTGGACCATGTCTATGAATAACCGTTCATTCTTCCAATGGAGAGGTGATCTTGTGGAAACTGCCGGTATTACGGTGGATAAAGAGAGCCTTAAGACCTGGGAAGGTGTGGATGCTTTTGTACATCAGTTAAAAACCGCGTTCCCGGATAAATATATTCTTGAAAACGCAGGTATTATCGGATCACAGGAAGGATTAATGGAAATCGGACATGGTCTTGCCATTAATTTAAATGACCCAACCTGCAAAGTATTGGCGTTGGAAACCACACAGTCTTATATGGATAAAGCGAAATATGCGGAAAAATGGCAGCAGGACGGTATTATCTGGAAAGATATCCTGACGGATACCACAGATCATAATACATATATTAACGAAGGTAAGTTAATTACCAAATGGGGTACTCACGAGTTCTCCA
>JAEZSL010000419.1 GCA_023443925.1 Bacillota bacterium
AAAAAAAGGCAGCGCCAAGGCTGCCCTTTATCTTTTGTTCATGTACCCGAAACGCCGTTTCCTGTATTTTGACTCCTAGCAAAGCTAGGTGGGTTTCCGCACATAAGCCTCTGTCTTCCACTGCAAACGGTGGCCTGACATCATCTTACGGATGTAGGAGTCCCATATTATATCATGTAGGTTCAAAATAACAGGAGTGTCGTACATCCCAGGAACTTCTTGTGACTTTATTATACATTACTTAAATGAATTTTTCAAGTTTTTTATGACATAATTAGTACTAAATGTTTAACTCTTCTACATATTCTTCCAATCCCTGAAAATGAAATACAAACTCAGTTCCTACTCCCACCGTACTGAAAACCTCAATATTTCCTCCATGTTTCAGAGCAATCTGCCTGGCAATTGCCAGTCCGAGACCGGACCCATTTGCATTCTGCTTTAATTTCGACTTATAAAACTTGTCGAAAATACTTGGCAGATCATCGGCAGAAATTCCGACACCTTCATCCCGGATTGATATTTTTAGTTTGTCCAGCTTTGTGAGATTTATGTATATGGAAGAGTTCTCTTCAGAAAATTTGATGGCGTTGTCCAGAATAATAAGGAACATCTGCCTCAAGCGGTCATAATCACCCATCATCATATAAGCTGTACGATCTTTGGTTATTTGAATTTCAATATTTTTTTCGATACTGATGGCATGTACACTGCGGGTTAAATCATCAAAAACCTGCATTATATTAACAGGTTCCGTTTCAACCACAAAATCAGGATTCTGCATTTTAGATAATATCAGGAGGTCACCGACCAGACGCTCCATACCTTTGCATTCTATCAATATTCTTTGATAATACTGATCAACCTTATCCTGATCCGTTATCACGCCGTCAACTAAAGATTCCGCATAAGCGCGGATAACTGTAATAGGAGTTCGCAGTTCATGAGATACATTGGCAAAGAAGTCCACCCTGGCCTGTTCCCTGTCAAGGCGTTCCAGTTCATTCGCTTTTAACTCATCTGCAAGAATGTCAATGGTCCGGGCCAAATCTCCGATTTCATCTCTTCGGATTATATCTGTCTTACTTCCATACTTACCGTCTGCCAATTCCAATGCGGTATTACGCATTTTTAAAATTGGTGCCGACAAACCTTTCGCAAAAAGAATTGCAATAATTACCGAAATAAACAAGGCTACCCCTACACTTAAGAAGATCAGGTACATACTGCTTTGCAAAATCTCTTCCTGATCCGCAATGGAAGACCGGAGTAAAATTGCACCTACCACTTCACCGTTAACAATTACCGCTTTTCCCAATATGGCCGAATTACCGCCGAACTCTTCGTAATAACCGCTGGCATACATGGTTATGCCCTGAAATGCCGCTTCAATTACATCCACACAATCCTCCGATAATTTAACATCCTCCAGATTGATGTTCTGAAGCTTCTTGTCCATAGGATTTGAAGCATTTTGATTGGATATGGTCCAGATATCGGGTTTGTCCGTATCCATCTCCTCCAATAGCTCCAGATACTCTAAATAGCTGGCATCATCATTATTAATAATCCGTTCGGATAATTTTTTTGAAATGCTCTCCGCCTGCTTTCTCAGCTTATTCTGGTAGTTATCTTTCATGTTATTCTCATATAAGTTCATAAAAATCAGACCGATCAATACAGCCATTAAGGTCAGTATTACGGCATAATTAATATAAACCTTAAAAAAAAGCAGGTTTCGTGCCCTGCTCTTATTCTTTTTATCCATTCCTGCACCTGCTTTATACCGCAGGCATGTCTGCGATATTTCTATTTATGAGGTTGTTTATTCCTCAACCTCAAATTTATAACCCACGCCCCAGATAGTTTTTATATTCCAGTCCGGATGTTCCACCATATCCAGCTTGGCCCTGAGACGTTTTATATGTGAATCCACGGTTCTGCTGTCTCCGAAATAGTCAAATCCCCACAAACTGTCTAACAGATTATCCCGGGTGAATACTTTATTCGGATTTTTAGCCAGTGTCCACATGGTTTCAATTTCTTTTTTTGTTAAAGACATTTTACTACCATTAATATGTAAAGTATATTCATCTAAATTAATTAACATATTACATATAGAAATGACGTTGCCGCTCTTAACATCTTTTTCTGTCCGGGTCATTCTTCTTAAAACTGCCCTTACCCTTGCCATAACCTCACTTGGACTGAACGGTTTGACGATATAGTCATCGGCTCCGATATCAAGTCCCATAATGCGTTCAAAATCTTCACCCCTGGCTGTTATTAAAATAACCGGTACATTGGATTTTGCTCTGATCTTTCGGCATACCTCATATCCATCTTCTTTTGGCATCATAACATCTAATAACACGGCTGCCGGGTTGTACTGTTCAAACAAACGGTAAGCCTCTTCCCCGTCATAAGCAAGTACCGGCTCCAGCCCTTCCTTTTTCGAATAGGCAGATAATACATCCGTAATATCATGATTGTCATCGGCAATTAGTATATATTGCATGGTGTTTTCCTCCGATTGATTTTAAAACATTTCTATTATAATTTTTTTAAGCATGTATTCTGGATTTAAAAATATTTAGTTTTATTTTTTACATACATCCCTAATTATTATAGCCCATAAGTCCGGTTAAAAACAAGAGTAAATGGTACAATATATATTAAAATTCTCCTTAAGTTCTTAAGATTTTTTTAAGATTTTGCCACGTTTCTGACAAAAACTAGTATTATAGTAATTTTATGATAGGTGAGTGT
>JAEZSL010000423.1 GCA_023443925.1 Bacillota bacterium
ATATGGATTCCTCATAATGTCCGCTAATGTAAGTCAGAACCTTTTTTAACTTACCGACAGAGGATTTTAAATAATATTTATCCGTAAGGAGCAGGTTGTTCGATGTTAGCAGGTATATCATAAGCATGATCTGAGCTTTTATAGCCAGCTCATATCCCGGTAGCCTGGCATCATGAATTTGCTGCATCGTATTGATGTAAGCCGTCAGAAGAGTATTCAGGGAATTCTGCATATCAATAATTACCGGGAAATATATTTTATTTGCCATAAGGGGAAGCAGGGTATTTAGAGTGCTTTCATCGGAGATATAGGAAAGTACCATTTTTAAGTCAAATATGATATTCCTGTATACAAAGGGTTGCCCTTGTAATTGCTCCATGGAATGCAAAATACCCGGTGATATAAATGCAATGGTACCCGCTGTTACGACATATGGTTTTAAATTTACGGTAATCACCCCTTTGCCTTCACTTACATGAATCAGTTCTACCTCCCCATGGTAATGCAGTGGAAATTGAGAAAAAGTTTCCGGCATCCGTACCTTATATATAGTGAAAGGATATGTGCTGTTGCCATGGCTTTTTTTCTCTTTGTAAATAGCATAATTATTAATCTCCATAAGATCCCCCCATCTATGCAGTAAAGTTCCTTCAAATCTAAAGTTTTCGCAGCTGTTTCTATTCTTCCAAATGATAGTATTGTACAAATAATTCATAGGATATTGCAAGAATTTTCAGTATAAAATGATATAATTATATTAATCTATATATCAAAACCAGTCAATATAAACAAAAAATAATGATAAGACAAACTTTTTCATTGTTTTATTCTATCGGTTGTATAGCCTGTGGGATATAGTCGGTAAAATGTTAAGCATCAACAGGCTGTCAATAAATAAAAGGGCTGATTCACAAGGCATATATTCAGGTCAGGGTCAATCTATGCCAGAAGATACAGCCTCTAAAAAGACAGGAGGTATAAAAAGAATGAAGAAAGGTTTCTGGAAGAAGCTGACTGGCTACGTGCTGCTGATTGTAATCTTGGTAACAGGACTGATAACACCTGGCACATTACAAAAGATGCGGGCAGAAACAGTATCCTCGGTTACGGTGCATTATAAAGGAATTTATACCGCACCAAATATCTATTATTGGAATTTGAACGGGGAAAACAACACGCCGGTTGCATGGCCAGGAGTACAAATGAAGTCAGAAAGCGATAATTGGTTTGGTTACACCTTCAGCAATACGCAAAGCGTTAATCTGATCATCAACCAGAATGGCTCACAGACAGCAGACTTATACAGGACTTCCGGTGAATGGTGGTATAAGAACAACCAGTGGTACCAGTATAATCCGGATAGTACATCGGAGTCCGTTACGGTACATTTTAAAAGTCCCTGGGACGGAGCAAAGATATATTATTGGAATATCCAGCCCTCCGGCAATACAATAACCTGGCCGGGAACGGATATGACGCTCGAGGGAAATGGTTGGTACAAATATACTTTTTCCAATGCTTCACTGGTTCATTTGATATTTAATTATAACGGGAAGCAGACAGCCGATTTATCCCGGACAGCCGGTGAATGGTGGTATAAGGATAATCAATGGTACGAGAAGAACCCGGAAGCGACCGTTACGCCAACGCCTACCGTTACGCCGACACCAACCCTTACACCTACAATAACCCCAACCATTACACCAACACCGGAAAAAGGAATTGATTTCAGGGATGAAACTATTTATTTTGTTATGATAACCCGGTTCTATGATGGGGATTCCAGTAATAATGTGCATTGCTGGGATGAAGTGGCAGCCATGAAGAACAGTAACGATGCAGCCTGGAGAGGTGATTTTAAAGGCCTTATTGAAAAACTTGACTACATAAAGGCTCTTGGATTTTCAGCAATCTGGATTACTCCGGTCGTGAAAAATATGAGCGGCTATGATTATCACGGTTACCATGCCGTTAATTTCAATGAGATCGACCCAAGATATGAATCAGACGGTGTAACCTATCAGGATTTAATTAATGCGGCACATGAGAAGGGGTTAAAAATTATTCAGGATATGGTATTGAATCACACGGGAAATTTTGGGGAGGAAAATCTGTATCCGCTGTTTACAAAAGATGAAACACAGGAAGATACTGCTGATGCAATTATCAGAATTGATGAAGGAAAACTTCCCGCTAATTATGAGACCTTAACTCCAGCGCAGCAATATCAGGCCAGAATAAACGCTATGAAAGAAGATTCCCTGGATACAGAAAATATCTATCATCACGAAAAAAGCTTAAGCTGGGAAGGCTATACGGTCCAGACCGGCCAGATAGCAGGGGATTGTGTGGATTTAAACACAGAGAATCCAGCCGTATCCGACTATTTAATAAATGCCTACAACCGCTACATAACTATGGGCGTCGATGCCTTCCGGGTGGATACGGTTAAACACATATCCAGACTAACTTTCAATAAAGAATTTATCCCGGCTTTTAAAGCGGCAGGAGGCGAAGATTTCTTTGTGTTCGGAGAAGTAGCCACCAGGTACCGGCAGGTATGGAATAGCAATATTCCTGCAATTTCCACACCCTTTTACACCTGGGCAGAAACCTCAGCCTACCCTTGGAGCGATACTGTTACAAATATGAATAGTGTTTTTCAGCACTGGAATGATAACCAGAATGTGAGTACCCAGCCTGTCAGCAGAAATCATTTGTTGAACGGCAATACTTATCACACACCGGATAAAAGTATATCTTCCGGACTGGGTGTAATAGATTTTCCCATGCATTGGAACTTTAACAATGCCAGGGATGCATTCCGTGTGGGTGTAGATGGGGACCAATATTACAGTGATGCTACCTGGAATGTAACCTATGTGGATTCCCATGATTATGCACCGGATGGCGCGCCGGAAAACCAAAGGTTTGCAGGCTCCCAGGATACCTGGGCAGAAAATCTGAACCTTATGTATACTTTCCGGGGAATTCCTAGTATTTATTACGGAAGTGAAATAGAATTCATGAAAGGCGCAGTGATAGATGCCGGTCCAACAAAACCTTTAAGTGAGACAGGCAGGGCTTATTTCGGGGACAATATCGAAGGCTCTGTAACTGTGACGGATTATGGCGAATATACAAATGCAACAGGGACAATGGCAGCAACCTTAAATCATCCCCTTTCCCTGCATATCCAGAGATTGAATAAAATCAGGCGTAACATCCCAGCACTTAGAAAAGGGCAGTATTCGACGGAAGGTGTTTCGGGAGAGATGGCTTTTAAGAGACGTTATACTGATACGAGCACCGGGGTGGATAGCTTTGTTCTGGTATCCATTACAGACGGTGCAACGTTCTCGGGAATCCCTAATGGTACCTATAAGGATGCAATTACAGGAGATGTAAAGGTTATAACAGATGGCAAATTAACCATACCCAGATCAGGAAAAGGCAATATGAGAATTTATGTCCTGGATCTGCCAGGTAATCCGGCACCGGGAAAAGTAGGTAATAATGGAACATATTTAAAATAATATAAGCTTTAATTGAGTAAGGTTTGGTTAAAAAATCAGGGATTGCCTAAATTTAGAGGTAAGCCCTGATTTTTTCATAATTATCATCTTTGTAAGCCCTGATTTGACAGTGCCGTAGCCAAAATTTTATATAAAACGGTAATCTACCCCTGTTCTTTCACAATATAAATTGGACGATTCTTAACCTCCAGGTAGGTTTTGGCTACGTATTGACCTAATACCCCCATGCAGAATAGTTGGAATCCACTGAGAAACAGTATGATACAAGCAGTGGATGACCAACCGTAGGCGGATTTTACACCTGCAAAATGCCGGATTAAAACGACTATTATACCGATAAAAGCAACGAGACACAGAAAAAGTCCGGAAAAGGATGCAATTCCCAGGGGTATGGTAGAAAACGCGACAATTCCGTCAAAAGAATAAAACAGCAGTTTTCGAAAGGACCATTTGGTTTCACCTGCCGCACGCTCTACATTCTCATAATCCAGCCATTTGGTTTTAAAACCCACCCATCCGAAGATTCCTTTGGAGAATCGATTGTACTCTCTCATATTAACAATGGCGTCCACCATCTGCCTTTTCATAAGCCTGAAATCTCTGGCACCGTCAACAACGTCTGCCTTGGAGATGTGACTCATAAGATGATAAAACCGTCTGGCAAAAAAGGAGCGAAGCTTCGGCTCCCCCTTCCTTGTTACTCTTCTGGCAGCTACCGAGTCGTAATCCTCTTTTTGCAGACACTCATACATTTTAGCAAGCAGATGAGGCGGGTCCTGAAGATCCGCATCCATAATCACTGCATAATTACCGGTACTGTTTTCCAAACCGGCAAAAATAGCAGCTTCTTTTCCAAAATTCTTAGAAAATGATATATACCTTATTCTGTTATCTTTCTCTTTTAAAGCTTTTATAAGCTGTAAGGTTTTATCCTTTGAACCGTCATCAATAAATATAATTTCAAATTCTGTTGTAATCATCCTCTTCATGACAAGTTTCATTTCCGTATAAAACAAGTGCATTACTTTCTCTTCATTAAAACAAGGTACAATAACTGATATTCTGTCCAAACTCTTCCTCTCCTTAAATCAAGAAATGAGAACCAAAATAATTTATCCTAATAACAATGTTATCCCTTATTTGTTTTTTTAATCCTGTAATAGAGCACGAAGCAAAGAAACAGAAATACTCCCACAGCCGACACCACCATTCCGGTTTTAAGAAAAGGAGTCTCATAGTATAAGTCAATTTCGTGTTCTCCGGCTTTTACCGGTAATGCCATGTACATCACATTTGCGGGAACCAGCTCGGTCTTTTCTCCGTTTACATATGCCTTCCAACCTTTGCTGTAGGGTATCGACAGACATAATAAGCTATCCTCACTACTGTTATACACTCCGGTAATCCGGTTGTTGGTGACCTGTATATTCTCCAGTACAGTTTTATCACTCGCTTTTATCTGTTCTTCATATTCAGCCATTGGCATTGTATAAACCTGTATATCACTTAAATGAAATATGCCGGGTTTGGTAAAAATTATTTCACACGATTTCATTGGGGTACTCTGATAGCCGAGATTTATAATATAATCCTCTTTGCCAAAGTATGCATTGTTCCTGTCAGACCTGGAATAGACAGTTTTAATAATTTCATTTTCGCCTTTTACCCGAAGATTCATGGCATAATATTTTGTATTATTTATATTAAAATTCTCAAGCCGGAGATATGTTTCAGAATTCTCCATTCCCTGAAAATAAACAGTAATTTTTGTACCGGCTTTTGATACGTTGATATAATCTACCTTACGAGTGATTCCTTTGCCATACCGTATGGTTACAGGCAGTACTTCCGACTTAAATCCGGCGGGGGAAGGATTACCGCCTTCATACGCATCCTTTTGGAGCATTAAAATTGAATCCTCCGGTTCTTCCAAAACGGCTGCTCTGAGCATAATCTCCTGCTTTTGCAGCGGATTCAAGGTTTCATAAACCTCCCTGGATACATAACTCTGATACCCATAACCCAAAGGCAGTGAAAGCTGGTTTTCATACAAATAGTAGGTTTTGCTTTCTGTACTTTCTTCTTTTATTAATTGGTATCCATAGGGAACCATCTCTTTAGCAGAAGTAACCAGATATTTAACACCTGCCAGTGTACTAAGACCAGTCCGGTAGTCCAAATTATCAAAACGGTAGGATGCTTTCTGACTTACTAATTCCAGTCCCGCCATATATTCTGAAAGCCTCTTATCCATTATACTAAAATAACCACTGACATCCCGAAAGCCAAGAAGCATACCTTCATTATACTGTTTATCACCGTATACCTCCACCCGGTAAAAGGAACTGTCCGATATATTGTCTATCATACTGACTGCCGAGTTCCCAATTGTCTTTTCAACCTTTCCCGAATCAATAAATTCACCTGTATAGTTACCAAATCGCCCAGAATTGGTCAGATAACCATTGAGCCCCAAATTAATAAATACCAGTGCAAATATCACTGTTCTCTGCAGATAAACATTCTTTGTAAACCGGTTAAAAATAAGGATGCTGGCAATTGTTAAACCCAGCATAAGGAAAGCATATAAAATATATATACTGGGGTTAAAAAATCCCAAAACACCATATAAAACGGTTCCTGCCGCCAGCAGCAGCTTATCTGTTCTACTTAAGTGGAACAGGTCTTCATAAACCGAAGTAAATAAAAATGCAAGCATAAAGCTGTACCCAAACTCCCAGCGGTTACTTACATAGGAAAATCCACTCATAAAATATCCGATATAAGGAATCAGCAGACTAACGGTACCAATCAGAAAAACCACCCTCAACCGCCGGTATTTGCTGTTTCGAAAGGCTACCAGGACTGCAGCCGGAACGATGGCTGCAAAGGTACAAAGAGTCCAGAAGCCAGGCGTTATAGTAGGGGCGATAAAGGAATTAGCAAACGTAACATAATATCCCGGAGTATAAAAAAGCAGATTAACATCATATCCTGCGTCAAACCTGCCGTTAATAAAAAATGCCGCAAGTACGGGAAATAAAATCACAGCAGACATGATAATCCCCAGAAGATAAAATAAACTGGTTCGGAATGCGGTTTTTAGAAATAATATCCACACGGGATCGTGACTGTTTTTATCATATGTGTAATAAAACCTGTAAACTGCATATATAAAAATGATTATTGTCATCATATAGAAGAAATAAAAATTACTTACAGCACTAATGAACGTCATCAGTATAAACAAATATGGTCTTTTCTTTTGTAATATGAGTTCAATTCCAAGAAAAAGCAGAGGCAGATAGATAAGCGGATTGGTGAAATAGGGGTGCCTTGTCCCGGCATAAAAAACATATCCGCAAAATACATAGATAAAAGCCCCCAGTACAGAAGGGTAACTGCTTTGCTTTCTATAGATACAATACGACAGATAACTGATGCCAGACAAATAAAGCCTGAGTATAATTAAGAAACGGTATAATCCTTCGTAATTTCCTTCTTTGCCGAATACCGAAAGCAAAGCCAACGGATCACCTATGGCATAATAATTAAGTGTTGTCAGGGTATCAAAACCCATCCCTATATTAAAATCCACCAAGGGTACACCCTTACCGGCAAGTAGATTTTTAAGAAACCTGCCGTAATATACCAATGCAGGATAATGCTGGTTTATACCGTCAAAGTTCCATATAAATGATTTGCCATTTGAAGCAAAGGGATAATATACAATAAACTGAAGTAAGAGAAAACCGACTGTGAAGGGAATCATATAATAGCTTAGAATATGCTTCATTTTATCTTTCTTATTTGATTCATATAACATTTTAGATTCTCCTCCTTTAGTATTCCTGTGTATTATAACCATAAGGTATGAAATATAACCCAAGACCATTGGAGAGTCAGATTTAGTAATGCATTAGTTTAGTTCTAAATTGTATAGGGGGCAGGTAGATGAAACTATGTAAAAAGAGCAAGACACTCTACAACATAAACTTTGACGTAAAGTGCCTTGCTTAATCTGCTATTATAGGTCTAGACTCTAAATCTATGCCATTTGCTTCTATTACTTTTTTCTAACATAATTTTTCTGAACCGCTTTACAAGATTGAATACGACCTTTGGAGGTTTAAAGGATCAGTGTCTGTTTCTGACGTATCTGGAATGCAGGGGATTTGGTATAGCTTCCTTGGTAAAAATAATTATGATTCCCTATAAGTTCATATCCACAATTTCTTTTAGAACAGGTAAAACATCATGTTCAAACCATGGATTTTGCTTCAGCCAGCCAAGATTTAAAGGTGACGGATGAACCAATGGAAAATATTCCGGCAGATATTTCTGAAAATTTCTCACTGTTTCAGTTAAACTTTTCTCGCGCCTTTTATCAAGATAATATTTCTGGTCATAGCTACCGATTAGAATTATGCTTTCAATATTTGGCATCTCATCCAGTAAACGTGGATGCCATTTTTCTGCAAAGCCTTTTCTAGGTGGGGCGTCACCGGTTTTTGCTTTTCCTGGATAATAGAAATCCATAGGCAAATGAGCGATGCGATTCGTACTATAAAATATCTCGCGAGATACTCCCATCCACTCTCTTAATCGGTCACCACTTAAATCATTCCAAAACAACCCCGTTGCTTCTGCTTTACGTCCCGGTGCCTGTCCAACTATGACAATGCGAGCATCTACAGAAGCTTTAAATAATGGTGGGATTTCCAGTTTTGTATAGGATTCATTCATTGGGTCAGCCATAATTTCTTGTTTAATTTTTTCAAATATCATCATATTTCACTTCCATTATATTTTGATAATAAAATAATCAAAATCCCTTAAATTATTAATCGGAGGAAATGTATAACTTTATTTCTTTCGACCGATATTCCTATGAGCAATATCAAAAGTGATTGAAGCAATAAGAGAACTTGCGCAAGCAACTAGCAATAAGATTCCCATTACAAATCTGCCCAATGACTCAAAGCTCTCGTTTGTTACACTGTACATGGTAATAAAATTGTATATCATAAAAGGAAATAATACAATTGCCGGTATATATTTCACATATCTTATTTTCTTAAACAATAGATTTAATATGAAAGTTATTATAATCGCTGTTATGGATATTAAAATCAATATGATGCCAAAATTCATAAAAATTCCCCTTTCTTTATTCGTTTATGATTAGACGAATGAAATAACCGATATGTTCCATAACGCTACTTCTGCCACCATTCCTTCTTTCTCTCTTTCCAAGCATCAACATATTTTCAAGTTTCTATACCGTCTACTCAAGCTTGGCAAAATTCCTCATTTTCCAGTATCGGGACCTCCGCTCTCATTAATCTGCGGAAATCCCAATCCATAGAAACCCTTTATTTCAAGCTTTTTCCGTCCTCTCTATTTCGCCACCCTTGACATCTACTGTCTCCACATACCTTGAACGGTCAAAAAAGATGCCGCTTAAACCCGGTAGGGTCTAAGCGGCAGGTTAATATTATGCAATTTTTATTAACAGTTCTTTTTCATTGTCAGTTAACTATATGTCATCTCAAATGCCTACCTCTGCCAGAAGGTGGCATCATTTCTGCCCTGGGAATCGGTGACTGATTCGCAATACAATAATCCATCGCGATGGCGCATATACCTTCCTGGATAATTCTTGGACTCAAAGCTAACAGCAGAAGACATGGCCAAGCCCGGACGTATGTACCATGTGGCATCATCCTTGAACAGCTGAGAATTGTCATTGGAATTCAGCCAAATCTCCCCATTTTTATGCCTCAGATAGCAGCCTGGGAAGTTCACAGACTCCAGGGATACTCCATTGGCATCAGCCAGCCCGGGAACCAGCTTGAACTTACTGTCATCAAAGGGGGTGACATTCGAGTCTATATGTCCTCGGCCATTGATGTGCCGTATGAAGTTAAGGGAAATATTTATGGCTTCAAATCTGGAGTAATCAACCTTGACAGTTCCTGAAGGCTCTGCCAATATGGCACCATAAGCCGTCGGAGTTCCAAATACGGGATAGTCTCCGCTCCACGTGAACCTTTGGGCTCTTACACTTCTGTTTCCCCATCCTCCTCCGGAATTTTGGAAGGCATGGTATACTATCCAGTCCTCAGTACCATCAGGGGATTTGGTAAAGGTGTTATGCCCTGTTCCATAAGCAGTTTCTGCCTGACTGAAAACAGCAGTGCTGTTTTTTACCCATGAGGAAGGATTCAAAACGTCGCCATCTGAACATGTAATTCTTCCGAGGCAGTAGTCATTCAACCAACTGGCACTTGCAGAATAGATAATATGTATTTTGTCGTTCTTCATCAGCACCTCAGGACCCTCGTTGATTGCCGAACCGTTCTTTTCCCAATCATAGGTAGGAGTAGAAATCATGACCTTTGCACCGCTTATGGTATAAGGATTGCTCATGGGAGCTATATAGAGGTTCTGCGGAGCCGCCGCACCATTCTCACAGCCTGACCATACAAAATACAGAGAACCATCTGTCTTTTGCAGAACAGTAGCGTCTATAGCCCATTTATCGTCCGAGGATGTCACCTTTCCTCTGAAGGTATAGGCTCCCTGGGGGTCCTGGGAATTGCTCTCCAGGCAATACATACGGTGATTGACATTCTGTCCGTCATCTGCAGCAAAGTATATATACCATTTTCCATTGATGTACTGGAGCTCCGGTGCCCATATTTCATTTGAGTATGCAGTTCCTGATGGAGCATTATAAACCTTCGCCAAAGGAGCACCCCCGATGTCCTGCAGTCTTTCGGTCTTTGCAACACCTATTCCCCCACTCATGGTTTTACAGTAGTAATAATAGCCGTCCTTGAAAACTACAGACGGGTCGGCCGCTGTGGGTGCTACAATAGGGTTTGTGAAGGTTACTGCTGAACCGATATAAATCTTAACGGATGACATCTGGTCATTGACAGTGTCGCCGACATAAGAAGAACTTGAAGTATAGGTCCATTTTGTTCCACCGAAATTGTCATGCTCATATACTTCTACAGTCCAACCGTTTGGAACCTTTAATGATGTCATCCAATCATTAGGAATTCCTTTTGCGTTCAACTGAGCCAGTGTATAATCGCCTGCTCCAAGTATTATTGCTGTTCCACCATAGTTTATATCTTCATAGAATGTCACTCCGTTTGTTGCCGGTGGTGGTGTAGGTGTAGGAGTAGATCCGCTGTCGCCTGACTGCCATAAAGCAGGAACATTGGATGGTTCCCAGCCTACCAGGGAAGTATGTGCCTGAAGACAGCTATAAGTACTTCCGCTATATGTTACCGTATCACCTGCTGCATATGCAGTATTCGGAGCCCATGCCCCTCTAGCGGCTGCACTTGTCCGGATTGTAGTAAAAAAACCGAACAATAATGTAAACACCATTACCAGTACCAGAATTTTGCCAAATGATTTCTTTCTTAAAGCATGCATTTATATCCTCCTCATCTTATTTTGCTAATCCCCACAATGCAGGAACATTGGATGGTTCCCAACCTGTGAGGGAAGTATGTGCCTGCAAGTATAATCAGGAATAACATTGGCACATTGTATAAATATCCCAATTCCATTATATAGTTTTTTTATATTTCAATAATTAGACAATCTTGTCATTTATTGTTCAATTTTGGTGAATTATCATAGATTTTATTTAATATAGGCGCTATTAAAAATACACAAAATCGAATAGGAGGCTACCCATTAGTTGGATAGCTGACCCTCCATTCGCAATACATGTGCCTTTTCGAGTATATTATGTTCTGTTAGCTTGTTAGTTTATTGGCTTTCACAGTATAATTAATTTTTTCATTCATTTTTTTTCTTTTATGTTTTATAATAAAGGAACTGGGTCTTTTATTTTTCTTAAAAATGCCAATAAATTATGGAGGGTTAGCTATGAATAAAAAAGAAATATTTGAAATAAAAAATCGGTTAAAGAAAACCGGTTGTACTTTCACTAAAATGTGTGGATGTTACGTAAATTCTGAAAAAGAAATCGTGTTAAAACTAAATGAAACATTTTTAAATCTGGATGAAGAAGAATTTTACAAATATCTAGAAATTGCAAAAAAAACACTTTCAGGAACTCTTGGAAATAATCTACTTGAACTGGCCTTTCCCCTTGAAGAAGAAAAACAGGGTGGCAAACAGCAGTTTTTAATGGGACTCAGAGAAAGTAAATTAAAGAATGAGGAACTGTTAGAGCCCTTCTATCAGCTTATCATAGACAGCTATGATTTTGCAGGGAATTACCTGATTTTAGTTTTTCATGACGCTTATGATGTCATGACGAAAACATCGGATAACCGCCGATTAGATGAATCGGAAGAAGTATTTGAATATCTGATCACAGCAATCTGTCCAGTCGCACTGACCAATCCGGGACTTGGATATTTGGAAGATGAAAACAAAATCGGACCACGAAAAAGGGACTGGGTTGTTGGAGCACCTGTGAACGGTTTTATCTTCCCGGCATTTACAGATCGCAGCACTGATATTCATTCGCTTATGTTTTACGAGAAAAATCCTGTAGAACCTCACAAGGAATTAATGGAACTGGTATTAGGCTGCCCTGTAAAAGCCACTGCCACCGAAAAGAAAAATATCTTCCAAAATATTATTAAAAACTCGGTAGCTGATTCGGAAAAGAGCACCAGGATTTTTAGTGATATTCAGGAAAGTCTTGGCCAGCTGGCGGAAGAGCAAGCAGCTACTTCGGAGTCCTCGGAAAATCCGGTTATTTTGACCAATGAAACCGTTCAGGAGATTTTGGTTGAAACTGGTTTGCCAGAAGATCTTATATCAAAAATTGAAAGTGCCTATACGGAAAATTTTAGTGAGGAACCGCCTGCAGTTGAACATTTAATTGACAAAAAAGTTTTAGCGGAAAACGAGAAACGAAAAGTGGAAAAGGCGTTGGTAGAAAAAGTCCAAGAACTGCAAGGAAAACTGGAAGAAGCAACTAAAGGTACCGGTACTTTACCTTCCTATAATAATATAGATACCAAATCAGAAGAGGTATCAGATTTCGGATATGATAACAATCTAAATGGTAATAACCTGAATGAAAATATATCGCTTGATGACAGCACCAAGGAGAACTATGATATCGTTCTTCATGTAAAACCCGAAAAAAAGGATCAAATCAAATCACAGATTATTGAAGGTAAGAAATATATTATTATTCCTATTGAAGAATATGAACAGGCAAATGTGAACGGAGAAATGATTTCTTAAAGGAATATTAATATACATGTCAACAGCAGGCGGATATTCCGCCTGTAAAAAATCCGTATGAATTAATACTTATTCAGGGCCTCCTATGATATATTAATTATCATAGAAGACCCTATAAATCTTATTTACAGATAATTTTCACAGACTCGAAATATTTTCCCCGACTCTAGAATCGTGTGCTCCATTAGGTCATAGCAATAAGGATTATCTTTCTGACCTAAGCTTTGTAGCATTGCAAGTAAGTTTGTAAAACAGTTCAGCAATTTTCTTTTAAATTTACATTTACCGGCAATTAATAAGCAATCAATAATTTATTATTTCTATTTTATCTCTTTGAGATAAGAATCATAACTGTTTAGAACACCTTCTATAGCTACATTTTGGTCAGAATTAATCTCTGGCTCTTCGATTTTATCCATACGAAGATATAAATCAATGTTTACCCTGACGGCATATGGACGAATGTTTCGCTTTACCTCCATGGCACTTACCACAAATTTCACCTGCGCCAAATGCTTTTGAAGAATGGGAATGATCACATAATATAGAGAATCTTCCGAAAGAGAAAGGTGTCCTAACGAAACTCCTTTCCCATCAGAAACCATAATCCGGTTGTTCTTCAGAGAATCTGCATACAATAGATCCCCGCTTTTCAGCTTTAGCATAGCACGAAATATCTTGCTGTCCCCTTTGGTTCCTAAAAACGCCTGAAACTTGTATATATGCCTTTTTTCTTCATCTCTTTTTATGGGACTGGCAAGCTTTTTCAAACAGGATACCGGCAGGATATACTGACCTGCAAGCTCATGAAATAATTGTACCTGATAGGGAAACCGCTGCGTCTTTAAATCATATTCATAATCCTGAAAGATACCATTCTGATGCTCTATTTTTTCCAGTAATTCCAATACTGCCTGATTCAGACTTTTCAACAGACAATCAAATTCCTCTAGTTCAGGATCCCATTCATATCTTCCTCTTGTAACTTCTATATATTCTTTTTTATGGTCTTCCCATAAAATCATATAGATAGTTCTCCCTGTAAAGGCATTTTCCACGACCCTGGCTTTCCATACAGGGGTGGCTGCAGGTATTTCCTTACCCTGCATCGCATTTTCACGAAGTATGGAATAAGCCTCATTAATCAGTTGTGCTTTCTTGATATGCTCCGGTTCATCCGACCCTACCGCATCCGGATGATATTGTCCTATCTTTTTTCGGAACTTCTGCTTGATTGTCCTGACATCGTCCTGTCTGATAACTCCCAGAATACTTGCTGCTTCCTGTATCGTCATTTCCATTTTTCCCGTTTCTGTCATATCTTTGCAGGGTTTGAAAATATGAAGTCTTTCAAGAGTGAATTCTCCCTTTTTGATACAACTGTTTATTTCAATAATAATTCCTCACCATCTGCAAGTATCATGCTTCCCTCCACCTGAAACTGCCCTGCAATTTCACGGTCGAATAACTTTTCCATAGACATATGAAAGGGTATGCTATGCTTCGCACATACTAATCGTACGGCTTTCATGGCATCCTCCATAGTCATGGTCCGGCTATTCTTGCCTGCTATACTTCCCACATAGAAAGCTTGTAATATGAATTTAGTATTTAATTTCTCATCTCATAACTTTCTATTGCAATAGGGTATTTTATATTAAATGCATTTGTTTGGTACATGGAATCTCTTCGGTGATTAATAAAATCATTATTATTCTTTAGAAAATAGTCATATGTCAAAATCTGTTCCCCTGTATCTGTAATCGGATCATCCCATGTTAAATCAAGGTTATACCACTTATCACCTACCTGAACAATATTCCACGAATGTAAATTCCCAGCTGCCCAGCCTGTTATTACCCTGGTCATAACACCTGCGTCTGTTAATAGCCGGTAGGCAGCAAGTGTATATCCGTCACAAACTGCTGATTTGCCAATAAGAGCATCGTAAGCCGTATGCTTTTTTAAAGTTTGGTCATAGATAGTTTTTTTTATTATATAATCATGGACTTTCTTAACCTTTGCATAATCGCTTTTCCCATCCAGTTTTAAAGCCTTAAGGACTCTTTTAATCTCTGTATCAAGCTTTTTCTCCTGGCTTACTGTATTTCTGTATTTAACTGTTAAATTCAAATCTGCTGTTCTTCCATTAGTGTACCATTGCCAGTTAGTCGCCCACTCACTTACTGAAAACCTCAAATAATCTCCATCTTTTGAGGTTTTTTTACTGTCTATATCAGCGGCTTTATTCAGTAAATCTGAATTTCTTTTGATTTCATTCATAACCTCAATATTCATCTCAATACTAAACTTCTCTTTATGAGCTAATATATTTTTCCGGATAATCTGATATACTTCCTCTTTTGATGTGTATGATTTAGCATCAACTGTGACAGGCGCTGCTAATATACATAGCATAAAAATTATTATAAGAACTCTTTTTTGCATATTTTCTCCTTTGTAATAGTCCATCTATAAGTTTCACATAACTGCATCAGCCTTAAATGAAGGCTATACTTCTACTAAATATTCCAAAATATATTGTTTTATATAGCAGAACAAATCACTTCTCCTCTCTTGATATAATAATAAATATTAACTATTATATCAATTGTTTGCTCATGATACTTTCAAAATGCTGATTATGTTATTTGTTTTCAGACTTCTTGATACAATTATGCTTCACCTCTTATACTGCTGTCAATTCATATCTATTACAAGGCCAATATTCTATGTTTAAACTAAATAGCATGAAAGCTCATCCATTTCTCACTTTTGTAATGCCATTCATAAATAACAGCCTTTACAATCCAGTCAACAAACATGGCTGCCCATGTACCAAGCATACCCATATGTAATCCCTCTGCAAAGACATAGGAAAGAGCAATTCTGCAAAAAATCATTGAAACAATGCTTACTGCCATAGGAAACTTAGCATCTCCTGCCCCTCGGAATACTATAGGAAGCATGTAACTGGAGGGCCATATCAAAATCATTAAAGCTGCATGTGCGATAACAATCGTCCATGTCATGGTATCTGCCTCAGCAGATAAGTGATATACTTTTAAAATCAACGGCATACAGGCCAGTACTATAGCAGAGCTGATAACAAAGCACATATGCATCAGGACTCGAACCTTCTTTTTGTAATACTTTGCCTGTTCGTAATCACCTCCACCGATACATCTTGAAATAATAACAGAGAGGCCAAGATTCATTGCCATGCCCGGAAGAACCTCAAACATAACAATGGTTCCGGAAACAGAGTTTGCTGCAATAGATGTCGTTCCAAAGACAGAAACAATACTTAACACCACAAGTCTTCCTAAATAAAACATTCCATTTTCAAAACCAAAGGGTGCCCCGATATTTAAAATTTTTTTCAGCATAAAAAAATCGAAACGAGTGGTTACAAAATTGGTAATTCTTAACTCAAAGTCTTTTCTATATGCTAAAAATAAAATAATCAAAGCTGCTCCGGCTCTTGAGACCAGCGTTGGAATTGCAACCCCGAAAACCCCCATATGAAATCCTGTTACAAGCAGCGCATTTCCAGCAATGTTCAAACCATTCATAAACAGCATAATTTTCATTGGCAGTTTTGCATTTCCCATCGTTCGAAATATCGCCGCTCCCGCATTATAAAGTGCAAGAAACGGAACAGACATTGCTACTATGATAAAATACTGGTTTGCTGCATCTTCCACCTCTTTCGTAATTGAGCCGAACAGATTGTGCAGAATGAGCGGCTTGCATAAATAAAGTAATACAGTGATGATAAGAGCTAACACAAACGATGCCTTTACCAGCTGATTTGCTGCCTTTTTCGCATTATCTGTTTCTTTCCGTCCCAGATACTGACCTGCAATCACAGCTCCTCCGGTTGCCAGAGCTGCAAAGATACTAATAATGAGTGCCATAACAAAGTCAACTAATGAAACCCCTGATACAGCGGCTTCGCCAACCTGAGCTACCATCATGGATGCTGCCATTCCAACGGTGTATTCCAGCCCCTGCTCAATTGTCAGCGGTAAAAATAGTGAAAATAAATCGCGGTTTGTAAAAAACCGCTTTTTTTCTAATGTTGATTCCATTAAAATTACTCCTTGTCTTTTGTAATCTCATCATATCTTTTAGGTATAAAAGAGCAATTTCAGTTACTAATCACTTCCATAACTTAAACTTATCCGAAATTATAATTTATCCTTATCCTCAAGTAAGGTTTGTATTACATCAGCAAATTCTCTTAGATTCTCTGTATCTTTCCCCTTTTTCCAAAACGCGTAATAATTCAATTGAAAATCACAGCTTTTATATTCTATCCCTAAAAGTACTTTCGATTATCATCGCCCTTAAGATACTTGGCCGCTCATACTTACGCTTTCCCGCACCAATTCCAATCTTTCGTATATGAAATTCACTCGGCAGTATATCCAAAGTCTTTATAGCTGCTACAATTGCAGCACCTGTTGGTGTGATAAACTCACCCTCCATCTCCATAAGCTGAAGATTCAAGTTATGTGCCTGTATGATATTAACCACCGCTGGTACAGGTACCGGCAATAATCCATGCTGGCACCTTACCATTCCATGTCCTTCATATAACTTTGGAACAATAACCTCATTTATATGTAGATTATCAAGACACACAGCTGCGGCAACAATATCAATTATAGAATCTACGGCACCTACTTCATGAAAGTGTACCTCCTCTAAAGGGCGATTGTGGGCTTTGGATTCTGCCTCCGCCAATATTGTAAAGATACACAATGCAAGTTTTTTTGCCTGTTCTGTTAACTTACCCTGTTCGATTATTTCACGGATTTCATGCATTCCTCTATGCTCATGGAGATGGTCATGCATCTGGTCATGGTTATGAGTATGGTCATGGTTACTATTTTGATTATGATTTTGTTGATGGTCTTTACCATGCAGATATTCCATGTCATGATCATGATTATCGTGGTCCTTGTCTAAAATCACATTAAAATCGCAAGCATCAATTCCTGCTTTCATAACTCTGCTTATTTCTATACGATAACCTTGAAGAGGGAGACTGTTTACCGCTTCTAAAAGAATCTTTTGATCCGCACCCAAATCCAGCAAGGACGCAACCATCATATCACCGCTAATGCCTGAATAGCATTCCAAATATAACAAATTACCCATTTGTAATCCTCCTTTTGTAACTTTATTTATAGCCCAATATGTTTAAAGTACCTGAATAAATACTTCAAGTATTTATTCACATCTGTATCTAAATACACCGTTATTCTTAGTATGGTACAATTACTCTTCCGCTTTAACAGCAAGCCTATTAATCTGTGTTGCCATATATCCAGCTCCGTAACCGTTATCAATATTTACAACTGCAACTCCATTAGCGCAGGAATTAATCATTGTCAATAGTGCTGCAATTCCATTCATATTAGCACCATAACCCACTGAAGTCGGAACAGCAATGACTGGTTTATCTACAAGCCCGCCAAGTACACTTGCCATAGCCCCTTCCATTCCGGCTGCCGCAATAACACAATTCGCTTTTTGAATAATCTCAAGCTTTGCCAACAGGCGATGTAATCCGCTCACGCCAACATCATAAATTCGTTCGACATTACTTCCGAAATATTCCGCTGTTTGTGCTGCCTCTTCCGCTACAGGAATATCGGCAGTTCCAGCCGTACATACTGCAATTTTCCCAGTTCGTATTTTATCTTTTTTTTCAATTTTAATAATACGGGATAGAGGATCGTACACAGCTTCCTGACATTCTTTATGAATTAGTTCATATTGGTCCTTCGAAGCTCTGGTTCCTAAGACCTCCCCCTCTTCCTGATATAATTTTTTAAAAATTTCCAGTAAATGCTCGTCGGATTTGCCACTGCAGAAAATAACTTCAGCAAATCCGGATCTTATTTTTCTGTGAGTGTCCAACTTTGCATAGCCAAGTTCCTCGAACGGTTCCCTTCGAAAAAATCTTTCAGCATCTTCAATTGATATCTCACCTTTTTTTACTTTTTCTAATACCTCTTTCGCTTCCATACCTTCCTCCAAAATAGTAATTTATTTCGATCGAATCCACTTATTTTTTTACTATAGATAAAAAGCTACAAAAGCAAAATCACCTTCCGGTCAATTTCTGCCTTCATAGCTTTACTTCTATAATTAAACTGAAAAAAGCGGAATATCTTATATACAAAAATTGAATATAATTTCTGTTATTTATTTGCTCTTGTAACTTACATCAGCTTTTGACAGATTCTATTTTCAATATGTCTTTCATATTAACCCATAAATAAATCATTTAAGCGTCTTTTCCTCAGATGAAAGTACCTCATTCATACTTCCGGTTCGATATCCTGACATATCAAGTGTAACGTAGGTAAATCCAATCTGTTTAAATTTATTGCTTATATTATCCATCACCTTAATATCAAAAAATTGTTCTCTTTCTTCAGGTGAAACTTCTATTCTTGCAATATCTCCGTGATGTCTTACGCGAATCTGGCGAATTCCCATATCAAGCAAAAATTGTTCTCCCTCTTCTACCATTTTCAGCTTCGGTTTTGTAATTTGAGTCCCATAAGGAAATCTGGAGGAAAGGCAGGCAAAAGCAGGTTTATCCCATGTAGGCAGATTTAATTTCCTAGACAGTTCACGAATATCCTCTTTGGTAAGTCCAGACTCTTTAAGCGGACTTACTACCTTTAATTCTCTTGCAGCCTGCATTCCAGGTCTATAGTCTCCCGTATCATCAATATTGGAGCCGTCAAAAATATATTCGACTTCATTATCCTTTGCAACTCGTGCTATTTTTGTGAACAGTTCTTTTTTACAGTAATAGCAACGGTTTTTGGGATTCTGTGCAAAACCTTCGATATCTAATTCTTCCGAATTTATTATAATATGTTTAACCCCCATATCCTTAGCATACTGAATCGCTTCTTTTAATTCACGTTCTGGATATGTTGATGAGGTGGCAGTTACAGCTATAAGTTTATTACCTAACACTTCATGGGCAGCATATACTAAAAAAGTGCTGTCCACCCCTCCCGAAAATGCAATAGCGGCACTACCTCTGCTTTTTATATTATCTTGTAATAATTTATATTTTTCATCTAATGACATATTTACTAACCTCCTGTATCTATTTCTAACTTATCATATACTGCTCTGTTATTAATTAATTGAGACAAGTTCATATTCTCTGGAGCCCAGTCCTAATTCAGCAGCGGTTTCTACCGTATGGATACCATGAAGTTTCTCCATTCTCTCAATAAGAGATGCTTTACCTGTATCCGGTGAATTATAGATTGCATCTACACAAGCCTGATCCAAGGCCACTGGATCTGCAGATGCAAAGATACCTATATCAGCCATTTCAGGATCATGAGGGTTAGAATCACAATCACAGTCTATGGATATCTTATTTGCAACATTAATATACACAATATTTTTGCTGCCCATATAATAAATAACGGATTGATCAGCTTCTGCCATTGATTCCAGAAATGAGTCCTGGTCAGTCGTAAAAGCATCTTCAAACCTTTCACTCTTTGCAGCTGAGTGTATCCATATCTTTCCGTGAGAGGATGCAAGCCCAATAGACATATTTTTCAATGCACCTCCGAATCCGCCCATTGCGTGCCCTTTAAAATGAGATAGCATCAACATAGAATCATAATTTTTAAGATGTGCTCCAACAAAATTTTCTTTCAGATGTTTTCCCTTCAAAACAGGAAGTGGTATTTCACCCTCTTCATCCAAGATATCGCAAGGCGCAATGGCCTTGAATCCATGCTCCTCAATAGCTTTCCAATGATCTTCTGACATACTTCTCCTACCTGGATAGGCTGTATTACACTCGACAATAGTACCTTCCAGTTTTTGTACTAATTCCTTTATAAGCACCGGACTCAAAAAGTTATGACCCCCAGGTTCTCCTGTAGAAATCTTGACTGCTATTTTACCATTAAGAGTAACACCCATAGCTTCATAAATTTTAATCAAACTTTCAGGCGTAATTTCATTTGTGTAATAAACTTTAGATTTTTTCATCATTATACCTTCCTTTCATACTTCAATTTGTTCCCTTTTCTTCCATAGAGTACTTAATATTCTGCTTTAATTTTTGCTTTTTTATTTGCCAGGCTGTTAATGAGTCTATAGTACAAATAAACTTATACAAATTTTTAAGGCAGAAATATATTTACATTATAACCATAGCACTTGGAGTTAACTTCAAGTCAATAGGTTTTTATTATTTTATTATTATTTTTCCATAATCAAGTAAAATGCTAAAGTAAATTCTACTTTGCAAGACTAAATTCATTTTGAAAGAGTAAATTCTTCTTACATGAATTTAGTTCTGCACGACTTTCTGATATACTAGATTTGTCATGGATTTCTCCTACA
>JAEZSL010000015.1 GCA_023443925.1 Bacillota bacterium
GGTGAATTCAAAAGAAGCGAGGCAACGCAGGAAGGAATCCTTGAAAAGGGCATGGCAAAAACTGCCCATAGCACAAAGTAGGGGAGAGGTGACATGTTGGAAAAGAAGAACATAAATTTTAAAAAAATAACCGGATCCAGAGAAATGAGCCTGGTGGTAATTCTCATCGTGCTCTGCGTCTTTATCCAGGCAAGAAACAGTACATTTTTATCCCTGACTAACCTGACCGACTTGATTACCAATGCGGTTATGATGGGGATATTGGCAGTTGGCATGATGTGTGTCTTATTAATCGGAGGAATTGATATCTCCATCGGCTCAACCATTGCATTTTCCGGCATGACGGTAGCTTTATTGTTAAGATCCCATCCGGAAATTCCTACCCTGGTATCTTTTATACTGGGAACCATTGTAGGCGGATTATGCGGTTTCTTAATCGGTCTAATTATAGCAAAAGGCAAAGTAATTCCCATTATAGCAACGGTAGGACTTATGAATGCTTATCGCGGGGCAACTTACCTGATTGCCAATAACCAGTGGGTTGCGGCCTATCAGCTGCCGGAAGGGTTAAAGTCTTTTGCCATCGGCAATGTGTTTGGAATAAATAATATGATTATTGTGGCAATTATAATATATATCCTGTTTGCTTATTTCATCAAATTTACCCGTACCGGGCGAATGATTTATGCGGTGGGAAGCAACCCGGAAGCGGCAGAAGTCAGCGGTATCAACATTGACCGGATTAAAATCCTCGTCTATTCTCTGATGGGCGGGCTGGCAGGTTTGGTAGGTGTTTTGTGGATATCCAAATATGCCTCCGCACAGGGAGATGCCGCTACCGGCTTTGAAATTGATATTATAGCGGCCTGTGTTATCGGCGGTGTCAGTTTGAACGGCGGTAAAGGAACCGTATTTGGTGTAATTCTTGGAACAATTACCTTAGGAATTTTAAATAATGCGCTCCCTCTTATTAATATATCTCCATTCTGGCAGGACGCGATTAAGGGATTAGTTATTATTGTGGCTATTATCATTAATACCGTATCGCAGAGATCCATCGACAGAAAGAATCTAAAAAGGAGGGAAATATAATTATGGCTAAAACAAAAAGAGTGATCAGTGCGGAACAGAAATTTTCCCTTAAAAAGTTTTTCTTCCAGTGGGAATGGTTTTTAGTAGTACTATTCATCGGAATCAATATTATGAATATGAACCTGTCCCCCTATTATATGAATGCGGAAGGGTTGCTGAATGCTACCTCCTCCTTCTTGGAAAAAGCATTTCTGGCACTGCCCATGGTATTTATACTAGTACTTGGGGAAATTGATATCTCCGTCGGCTCTACCGTAGCCTTATCCTCCGTAGTTATGGCGGTGTCTTTTAACAACCTGGGTTTACCCATGGGCGCGGCGATTATCGTCTGCCTGCTGACCGGTACCCTCTGCGGTTTTATAAACGGCTTTATCTTAACGAAGTTTAAGGAACTGGCACCTATGATCGTTACCCTGGGTACACAGATCTTATACCGTGGTATCGCAACCATGATTTTAAAGGATCAGGCTTCCGGAAGCTTTCCCGGGTGGTTTAGTGAGATCTACTGGGGATCTGTTGGAAATATACCGTATATGCTGATCGCATTTATTGTATTTGCAATCGTATTTGGTGTAATACTACACAAAACACCCTTTGGAAGACGGGTTTATGCCATTGGAAGCAACCGGGTGGCAAGCAGATATTCCGGAGTACAGGTGGACAAAATTCGTTTGATTATTTACACTGTAACCGGTACCATGGCAGCAGTCACCGCTATTTTCCTGACCTCCAGAATGGGAAGCACCAGACCTAATATTGCGAATGCATATGAGCTGGATGCAATCGCCATGGTTGTACTTGGCGGTATTTCCACCAGCGGCGGTAAAGGCAGGTTTGTTGGCGCGGTTGTTTCTATATTTATAATCGGATTTTTAAGATATGGACTGGGGCTTATCAATGTCAGTTCACAGATCATGTTAATTATTATTGGTACTTTGTTAATCGGTGCTGTTATGATACCGAATTTAAGACTTGGTAGATTCTTTAAAAGAAGAGAAGTAAAAGAGGTATAAACTTATAGTTACTTAATAGCAAAAGCTATTTATGTATAAAAAATCATGGAGGTTTATGTATGAAAAAAATGAAAAAAGCATTATCCCTGGTACTTGTGTTAGCAATGGCAATTACTTTGTTTACAGGCTGCCAGCCTTCTGCTTCCGGTCCCAAAACCGGAACAGACACCAATACCGCAGGAGACGATAAAACACCGGCGGATTCCGTAGCAGGTAAGAATTTTGCCATTCTGGTAAAAAGTGCCGGCAATCCTTACAATGAGAAAGAAAGTGCCGGATTTAAAGAAGTAATTGAAGCAGCCGGAGCAACCGCAATCATTAAAGCTCCCGAATCTGCAACTGCAGAAGCACAGATTACCATGATCAATGAATTGGTAGCTCAGAAGGTTGATGCTATTGCCATTGCTGGTAATGATTTTGATGCTCTTCAGCCTGCGCTTAAAAAAGCCATGGAGCAGGGAATCAAAGTTTTATCCCTGGATGCGTCTGTTAATAAGGACAGCCGTATGGTTCATATTAATCAGGCTGACAGTGAAAAAATCGGCCGTACATTAATCCAGGCTACGAAAGAAATGGTAAAAGGAGAAGGACAGATTGCCATTTTAAGTGCTACAAGCCAGGCGGCTAACCAGAATACCTGGATTGAATGGATGAAGAAAGAACTGGAAGAAGGAGACTATAAAGGACTTGATCTTGTAAAAATTGCTTACGGTGATGATGAATTCCAGAAATCCGTAGATGAAACCGAAGCCTTACTTAAAAATTACCCGGATTTAAAAGCAATCATTGCACCGACTACAGTAGGTATTATGGCTGCGGCAAAGGTTGTAACGGATAAAGGTTTAATCGGTAAAGTTGCCGTTACCGGCCTTGGACTTCCAAGTGAGATGGCAGAATACATTGCAAACGGTTCCTGTCCCTGGATGTACTTATGGAATCCTATTGATGTAGGCGGTTTAGCAGCGTATGCTTCCATAGCACTTGTAAAGGGTGATATTACCGGAGCGGCAGGTAATAAATTCGAAGCCGGCACACTTGGTTCCTATGAAGTAATTTCCGCGGCAGACGGCGGTACGGAAGTTCTCCTGGGTGCACCTTTTAAATTTGATCCGGATAACATCGACGAATGGAAATCTGTATATTAATTTTCTGATATGAAATCAGGGCTGATGCAAAATAAAGTTATTAACTTGTGAATGGAATAAAAATTACATCGCAGGAAAGTTTCTTTTCATTTTGCAGCAGCCCTTTTTCTGGGTTTTAAGTAATTAAAGAACAGAAAAAGGGCTGCTGGTAAGCAGTTATTCCTTACTGCTGCCTTTATAATATTTATTAATAATATCGAAAGCATATCAAGGGAAAGAACCGGCTGAAATAATTCAGCCAGCTAACCAACTATCATATCTGACAACAATTTAGGAGGAAAACAATATGACAAAAAGTAATAAATACGCATGGACCTGGAAGGTAAAAGAAGAATATCTGGAGGAATATGTGAGAATGCATCTGGAGCCCTGGCCGGAAATTTTGGAGGAACACACCCGTGCCGGTTACCGCAATTATTCAATCTTTCAAAACGGTAACCAGTTTTTTTACTGTTTTGAATGCGAGGATGTGGCAGCGGCCAACGCTTATATAGCCGGCAGCGAGGCTTGCGGCAGATGGAATGAGATTACCTCTAAAATGGTGGAAGGCTCTTTTGATTTTAACGAAGCGGAACCTATTCAATTTATGCCGGAAGTTTTTTATCTGAAATAAACATATACAGAGTGAGAATCGCATTGTCCGGAGCAGCTGTGTTTGGCTCAAAATATAATACAAGCATAAATCTTTGTTACAAACAAATCAATCACAATAAAAACAACATAAAACTATAAAAACAAGTTGACTGGAAGCAATATAAGTGATAGAATACAGTTAAACAAACAAAAAACAACTAAAAACCACAATCATAAAGGAGATACAGTATGACATCTGAATACGAAATCAAGAAAGAAATATGCGAAATAGGTAGAAGAATTTATAACAAAGGCATGGTAGCAGCCAATGACGGTAACATCTCCGTTAAATTAAATGACAATGAATTCTTATGCACCCCTACCGGTGTAAGCAAGGGATTTATGACTCCGGACTATATCTGTAAGGTAGATAAGGAAGGTAAAGTGATCCAGGCTAACGGCAATTACAAACCTTCTTCTGAAATTAAAATGCACATGCGTGTATATAAGGAAAGACCCGATGTAATGTCCGTAGTTCATGCTCATCCCATGTATGCAACCGGCTTTGCCATTGCAGGAATTCCTTTAACCCAGCCTATCATGCCGGAAGCAGTTATAACCCTTGGATGTGTTCCGATTGCGGAATATGGCACTCCTTCTACCGAAGAGATTCCGGATGCGGTATCTAAGTATCTTCCTTATTACGATGCAGTGTTGCTGGAAAACCACGGTGCACTTACCTATGCCGATTCCCTGCTGGCAGCATACCACAAGATGGAATCTGTTGAATTCTATGCACAGTTATTATTCATTTCAAAACAACTGGGGGGACCGAAGGAATTATCGGAAGCACAGGTACAGAGATTATATGAAATCCGCAGACAGTTTGGAATGACAGGCAAACATCCCGCCGATATGTGCCAGAATTTAAAAGATGGCAAAAAGAGCTGCCATGGCTGCGGAGGACACAGCGATGCAAGTGCGGATGCCAATGAATTGGTTTCAGAAATAACAAAAAGAGTTATTGAGCAGTTAGGTTTAAAATAAATAAATTCATAGAAGCAACCGGTCATTCTTAAGAAAAGAGGATGATATGTCGATGGGAAAAGGTACAAAGAAAAGTAACTTTTCGGAAATATATCAGGATTTATCCAGATTAGAGGGATTGCTGGAAGAAATATCAACTAAGTCAGCGGATATGAAATTATCCGGGGATCTCAGACGAATGAAACATAAATTACTTAATTACCGGACCGGAATGATTGAGACGGCAGTAAAAGAAGCAGTAAAAGATTATTTGCCGTCAATTCAGAGCGGATTAGAACCGGATGTAAAGGACATTACGCTGGATCAGGCGGTTATGCTGATAAACTTAATCGAAGAGAAAGCCTGGGATATGGGAATGAAAGTAGTCACAGCAGTATATAACAGTGCAGCCCGTCCCGTAGCCATCCATTGCATGGATGATGCCTATATAGCAAGCTTTGATGTAGCAGAGAATAAAGCGTACACCTCTGCAGCTTTAAAAATGTCCACTACTGTGTTAAAAAACCTTAGTCAGCCAGGTCAGGAATTATACGGAATACAACATACGAATCAGGGCAGAATCGTAATCTTCGGCGGAGGTGAACCACTTATTTACCAGGGAAGATTAATCGGAAGCCTTGGTGTAAGCGGCGGAACGGAAGAAGAAGACCGGAATCTGGCGGCGTTTGGCAGGAATAAATTAGAGGAGGTTATGACGTGGTAGTAAACGAGTCACAAGTGAAAGACATCGTAAAACAGGTATTGTTAAAGCTTCAGCCTGAAGCAGGCGGAAGCGGCAGACAGTTATCCGGTGTCTTTGAAGATATGAACGAAGCGATTATTGCTTCAAAAAAAGCGCAAGTTGTAATGCAGAAGCTATCCATGGACTGCCGTGAAAAAATAATAAGCAATATACGTAAGAAAACCATTGAAAATGCCGAGCTAATGGCAAAAATGGGTGTAGAAGAAACCGGCATGGGCAACGTGGGACATAAAATTTTAAAACACCAGCTGCTGGCGGAAAAAACTCCCGGAACAGAAGATATTGCCACAATAGCCTGGTCCGGTGACAGAGGGCTTACTTTAATTGAGATGGGACCCTTTGGTGTAATCGGTGCTATTACTCCCTGTACCAATCCCAGCGAAACGATTCTTTGTAACAGCATCGGAATGATAGCAGGGGGCAACACGGTAGTATTTAATCCCCATCCGGCAGCCATAAAGGTATCTAATTTTGCCGTTAATCTGGTAAATGAAGCTTCCGTGGAAGTGGGTGGACCGGATAATGTAGCGGTTTCCGTTGTAAAACCTACCATGGCGACCAGTGACATTATGCTAAAGAATAATGACATTCACCTCATCGTTGCCACCGGCGGTCCTGGAGTGGTAACTACGGTCCTTTCCTCCGGAAAGAGAGGGATCGGCGCCGGCGCCGGCAATCCTCCGGTACTGGTGGATGAGACGGCGGATATAAAGAAAGCAGCAGCAGATATCGTAAACGGTTGTACCTTTGATAATAATCTGCCCTGTATTGCAGAAAAAGAAATTGTTGCCGTAAATCAGATTGTAGATGAACTAAAACATTATCTTCTGGAAAACGGATGCTACGAGATAACCGATGAAGAACAGGATAAATTAAAGGCAGTCGTGTTAAAAGATAACAAATTAAACAGAAAATGTGTTGGTAAAGACGCACGTACGCTGCTTTCCATGATCGGTATCCAGGCACCGGATAATATCAGATGTATTATTTTTGAAGGCGAAAAAGAACATCCCCTTATAGCGGAAGAACTGATGATGCCGATTCTTGGCATAGTAAGAGCGAAAGATATAGAGGATGCCATTGAAAAGGCAGTATGGCTGGAACACGGCAATCGCCATTCCGCACATATGCACTCCAAAAACGTAGACAATATCACCCGTTTTGGCAAAGCTATTGATACCGCAATTTTTGTAAAGAATGCACCTTCTTATGCGGCACTTGGTTTCGGCGGTGAAGGGTTCTGCACCTTTACTATTGCCAGCAGAACAGGGGAAGGACTTACTTCGGCACGTACCTTTACAAAGCAGCGGCGCTGTGTTATGTCCGACAGCCTTTGTATCAGGTAGTCAGCAGTTGAAAAATGAAAGACATTTTTTCAACAAGCAAGAGTAGTTGAAAAATGAAAGACATTTATCAACATCTTGATTGATATGTGTGCCTAAAGCACACATGCGGGGGTTAGGTTGAAAAAACAAAAGCAGTTTTTTCAACATCCTGATTTGTACGTGCGCTTGGCGCACAGGCGGGGGTTAATATGAATAAACTGGAGGATTTGTCATGAATGTGAATTCAACAAATATTGAAGAAATCGTAAAACAGGTTCTAAAAGAAATGAGCGGTGCACCGGCTGTAAAAACTCCTGAGAAAGTAACCGGAGGGATACCAAAAACCAGCAGGGCGGCTCTTCTTACAAAATTAGAACAAATTGAAATAAAAGAATATCCCATACCGGAACTTGGTGATGATGATATCCTGGTTAAGGTAGAAGGCTGTGGCATCTGCGGAACCGATGCTCACGAATTTAAAAGAGATCCTTTCAGCCTGATCCCGGTAGTGTTAGGACATGAAGGTACTGGAGAAATTGTTAAGCTTGGTAAAAACGTGAAAAAGGACAGTGCCGGAAAGTCTCTTTTGGTAGGGGATAAAGTAGTATCCTGCATGATTTTTAAAGATAATCCTGACATAACCATGTTTGACTTAAATAAACAAAATGTAGGCGGAGCCGATGTTTACGGACTATTACCGGACGACGGTGTTCACCTGAACGGGTGGTTTGCAGATTACATCGTAATCCGCGGCGGCTCAACCATTTTTAATGTAAGTGATCTGGATCTGGATTCCAGAATTTTAATTGAACCCTGTGCCGTATTGATCCATGCGGTAGAAAGAGCTAAGACTACCGGAATCTTAAGATTTAACAGCAGAGTCGTTGTCCAGGGCTGCGGCCCCATCGGTCTGATCTGTATCGCTGTACTTCGTACTATGGGTATTGAAAATATCGTTGCGGTAGACGGCGAACAAAAGAGACTGGACTTTGCAAAAGAAATGGGTGCCGACACTTCTGTTAATTTTAAGGATTTTAATGGCATTGAAGCTCTGGCTAAAGGCGTGGAAGATGCTTTTGGTGGTCATCTGGCAGATTTTGCTTTCCAGTGTACGGGTTCCCCTGTGGGACACTCCAATATCTATAAATTCATCCGTAACGGCGGTGGTTTATGTGAACTTGGATTCTTTATCAATGGCGGAGAAGCTACCATCAATCCTCATTTTGACATTTGCGCAAAAGAAATTACAACCGTTGGTTCCTGGGTTTACACCTTAAGGGATTATGCGACTACCTTCGATTTCTTAAAGAGAGCAAAGGGTATCGGATTACCGATGGAGAAGCTGATTACCCACAAATATCCGTTAAGCCAGATCAGTGAAGGATTTGCAACAAATCTTAAGATGGAAGGCTTAAAGATAGCTGTTATCAATGAATAAGAGAACTCTTTTAAATCCCAGGAAAGAAAGGCACGGTTAAAAATATGGCTAATGCTGTTGGAATGATAGAAGTGTTCGGACTTGTGGCAGCTTTTGTAGCAGGAGATGCCGGCTGTAAGGCGGCGAATGTCACGATTGAAACCTTTGATCGTAATAAGCCTGCGAATGCAGACAGTCTTCCCGTTCCCTTAATCGTAATGGTAAAGTTTCGCGGAAGTGTGGAAGATGTAAAAGCGGCGGTTGAAGCAGCAGAAGCTGCGGCAAACAAAATATCCGGAGTGATTACAAAACATGTAATTGCCAATCCGGAAAGTGACACAGAAAAAATGCTCGCATTAAACGGACTTGATAAAAATTAGGTAGTTAAGCAAAAAGCATAAAAGAATAAACATAAATGAAAAAGCATAAAAAGATATGAATTATAGGAAGCATGTATTTGCATCGTTTCAATACTACTTTCTTAATAGTAAGTAAACTCATAATTAAAAAGTGAAAAATCAGGAGGATAATAAAATGGCACAAGAAGCTTTAGGAATGGTAGAAACCAGAGGATTAACCGCAGCAATCGAAGCAGCAGATGCAATGGTAAAAGCAGCGGAAGTAGTATTGGTAGGAACAGAAAAAATCGGTTCCGGACTTGTAACCGTATTAGTACGTGGTGATGTAGGAGCAGTTAAGGCAGCTACCGAAGTTGGCGCAGCAGCAGCTACAAGACTTGGCGAATTAGTAGCTGTACACGTAATCCCAAGACCTCATACTGACGTAGAAAAGATTCTTCCGAAAATCGGATAAAACGAACGTGCTAGCGCACGCAGACGGGAGCATGTGTAAAAGGAAAACCGTCTTTTACACTCCCTGATTTAAATGCGTGCCAGCGCACGCAGAACGGGAGCACAATATGAAATCTTTTGGATTTATTGAAATACCCAGTGTAACGGCGGCAATCGAAGCCCTTGATACCATGTGCAAGACTGCGGATGTGGAATTTGTTACCTGGGAACGTAAATTAGGCGGCAGACTAGTTACGATTATTGTTCAGGGGGATGTATCTGCAGTAACACAAGCAATTGAGACCGCAGCTGAGAAAGCTATGAAACCCTGCGTACATGCCGTAATCCCAAATCCCCATGAAGAAACCATTAAGATGGTTAACTTAAGTGCAAGCAGATTAACAAAAGCATAAGCTGCACAGGAAAGGTATAATTATGGCAGATGAAAAAAAGCTTGAAGGAAAAGTAAATACAAGAAAGACAGCATCTGCGAAACGGTCAGCAAGTACGAAGGAAGCATCCGGTATAAAAGCGGCCGCATCTGCAAAAGAAGCACTTACAGCAGATACGTCAGCTGCAGCAGAAGCAAAAGTACAATTAGAAAAAGCAGCGCAAGCAGAAAAAGCAGCGCAAGCAGAAAAGGCAGTACAGACAGAAGAAGCAGCACAAACGGAAAAAGCAGTACACATAGAAGCAGCACAAACAGATAAAGCAGCTAAGGAAACCCCGGCAGAAACAGTTAAAAAAACTCAAGTTGAGAACACGATAGAAACTGATAAAGAAACTGCAAAACCCATTATAACAAAAAACGTAGAAACAACCGTCAAGGAGGAAAAAAGAATGGCACAGGAAGCATTAGGAATGGTAGAAACCAGAGGATTAGTAGCAGCAATTGAAGCAGCAGATGCAATGTTAAAAGCAG
>JAEZSL010000182.1 GCA_023443925.1 Bacillota bacterium
CTGTCGGTACTTAGTACCGTAATCTTCTGATCTCTGGCCTTTTCCAGTGCCGGTTTATCAAGCACCGCCCCCTCAGCCAGAATGATACAGGCAACCTCCGTTAATGCCGCCACCGCCAGGGTATTGACATTGCCCATAACCGTTACCCAGGCCGCATCCGCCGGTACCTTACTCATTGCTATGCTGAGCAGATCGCAGCAAAATGGCTTGGAGATGGTTCTGTTCTGGTTTTCACCGGCATTGATAACCTGGAATACTTCTTTTTCAATTAACTCACCTACTGTCATACCTTACCTCCATTCCGGACACTTCTCTAGCTTAATCCTATATCTTAATCCTAAACCTAAGCCAAGTTTAAATTATTCAGGTTAAAGTCAGTTCTTAATACTACTAGTTAGTAACACCTCATTTGTCCCAGGAAAATCCGGTACAATTATTCCAATCCCTATCGTTACGTTTCCTTCTCCGCATTTTCGTTGGAACTGTCAAGCATTGACATCTCACCTGAGATTTTGTGAATATATTCCCGTAATATATGAATACAGTCTTTTTCTCTGGCAACGCCCCGTACCACATCTTCAGCCAGAGCTTTGCAAGTCGGTGCACCGCAGGAACCGCAGTCTAATCCCGGGAACCTGTCGCAAAGTTCTTCCACCTTAGCCATCATGGCTATGCTCTCCCTGATATCCATGCCCAGCTTAAATACCGGTTCGTACCTTACTTCTTCCGTCCAGAAGACATTATCTGCTTTATCGCCTCCCAGATGGTTTAAGGCTACCGGCATATACTTTCTGAGCCGCTTTATCTTAACTTTGGCTACAAAAGGGTTTTCTACCGTAAGCACGCCTCCAACACAACCACCGCTGCAGGCATTTAATTCAATAAATTCCAGGGAACTAAACTTCTGATCCTCCAGATCTTCCAGTACACGGATAACATTTTCGATTCCATCCGCCGCCAGATAACTGTCGGTTAAGAGTCCTCCGGCTTCACCGCCGGTTCCTCCCCAGCTGATACCGATTTTGCCGGATATGGCCAGTTCTTCGATAGCCTGGTCTGTTTCTGCTTCTCTCATCAGCGGCAGCAGTTTCGGATAAATCTCCTTTATGGCAAGCACACCATCTACTTCACTTTTATCAATACCCAGAGGAGTTTTTACCGCGCTTACCTTGGCAGGACAAGGCGATATAAAAATGATTCCAATCTTATCGGCAGGCAGACCGGTCTCTTTCATTGCTTTTTCCCTGGCCAAGGATGCGGCCAGATCCACCGGTGCCTTAACCGGAAGCAGGTGTTCGATGAGATTCGGAAACCGCACCCGGATTAAACGTACCACGGAAGGACAGGCCGTACTGATCAGCGGCCACTGTTCCTTATGCTCCGCCATGTATTTTCTGGACACCTCGGAAACCAGCTCCGCCGCGCCGCTGACTTCATAAACATCGTTAACCCCCATACGCTTTAATGCCGTGAGTACGATATTAACATCCTCAAGATTATTAAACTGTCCATATAGAGAAGGTGCCGGTAATGCTACGGTGTATTCATAATCCTTTATGATACTCAAAGGATCATAGATCGCCAGTTTTGCATGATGTGGACATATCCTGATACATTCCCCGCAGTCGATGCAGAACTTTTTTGTGATGGCAGCCTTTCCGTTCCGTACCCGGATCGCCTGTGTGGGGCAGCGCTTAATACAATTAATACATCCCTTGCACAAATTCTCATCCAGTCGGACAGCAGTAAAAAACTTATCCATTTCTTACGCCTCCCAGGTCTATAATGTATTGGCATGACTAGTCAACTACGTAATCAGTCAATAACGGCTTCGATTTCCTGCTTCTATTTTGTTAAATTTTAAACAATGCCCCTTATATTAACAAATATATTTATCTTATTTAATAACACAGCTGTTAACCCTACGGCTATGCCCTGTTCCGTATATATCAGGGGAAAATTTTCATAGTAACTGTAGTTCCGATACCAATTTCAGTCTGTATCTCCATCTCATCGGAATATTTCTTCATATTGGGAAGTCCCATACCGGCTCCGAACCCTAGAGCTCTTACCTTATCCGGTGCGGTAGAATAACCGTCCTGCATGGCCAGTTCGATATCCGGAATCCCCGGCCCTCTATCTGCCAGTACTATTACAATTTCGTCTTCGGAGATGGTTACATCAATGATGCCGCCTTCGGCATGGATTACCATATTGATTTCGCCCTCATACATGGCTATGGCTACTTTGCGGACTGCTTCCGGGCTTAGGCCCATCTGCTTTAATTTGCTCTTTACATCACTGGAGGCCTCCCCGGCTCTGGTAAAATCATCCGGAGAAACATGATAGGTTAAATGTATTTGGCTGCTCAATCGGATGCACCTCCATGCAGTCCTTTTTCATATAACATGCCGCAGGCTGAAAACATCCTGTGTTCCGTGGACAGCAAAACGATCCCGCTCTCTGCCGCAAGGGAAATCATTGCTTCATCCGGTTTCTTACCCCGGACAAATACGATGCAGATTATATCCATCATTTCGGCGGTCCGGATAACCTGGGGATTGCATAATCCGGTCAGCAGGACGGACTGATCTCTTACAAAAGCCAGCACATCGCTCATCATATCTGCGCCGCAGGCCGTATGAACTTCTCTTTCTAAATATTGTTCTCCGCATAAAATTTCCGCACCTAATATCTCCTTCACATCATTTACGGTCATAAAATCCTCCCAGTATGCAATTCTAACAGTTTATCTGATAATATATATTAATTATAGTATAACATTGCTAAATATTTTTTTCAACTTATTAAATTTATTAAGTATATAACAGAAATTTTATGGTCATACTAGTAAGTTTTGTGAAATTAAGATTATATGTAGATTTTTTATCAATAACATGCTATACTGATGTTGTTTGTCGACAGAGAATAGTGTAATTATTAGTATAAAGTTAGTTTGCACAGAGCATGGTAACATGCCGGAATATGCATTATTTGGCCTATTTAGTGCGCATTAACGCATAAATGCGTTGTTCATAAGAACCGCCGTGATGATACATTCACAATTAATATTACGCAAATCGCTCTGCGGCTGTTTAAGTATAGTTAAGTGTAGTTTAAGTATTGTTTAAGAAGTATATTAACACGCAAAGATTAGAATCAAGGAGGTTAAAAGATGGGTTCCCAGAAAAAAATAGTCCCTTTTGCCGGATCTAAGGAGCAAGAAGCGGAACTTCTGAAAGTCATTCATGAACACAAAGATGACAAAGGCGCATTAATGCCGATTCTGCAAAAAGCGCAGAATATCTATGGCTATCTGCCG
>JAEZSL010000183.1 GCA_023443925.1 Bacillota bacterium
GTCATGGAGAGTACCGTCATAATCCAGAAATATGGTTCTGACCTCGGCAATGGGAATGGTATTATAATATTCCATATAACCTCTTTCCCGGAGCTGCTGCTTACGCTGCTAAAACTGATTGCAGGGGGATTTGTAATAGCTTACTTAGATTCTGCCCAGCTCCGACAATACATATTTAAATCAAATGCTTTTATAGCTGGCTTAAAAGATTCGCCATCTCAATGGCGGTGACGGCGGCATCATAACCTTTATTACCGGCCTTCGTGCCAGCCCGCTCAATGGCCTGCTCAATATTTTCCGTAGTAAGGACTCCGAAGATAACCGGAACTTCCGTATCCAGGGTTACATGTGCGATTCCCTTTGAAACTTCACTGCATACATAATCAAAATGCGGGGTGGCTCCGCGGATCACGGCTCCCAGACAGATAACACCGTTGTATTTCTGGGTCTTCGCAATTTTTTTGGCCGTTAAAGGAATTTCAAAAGCACCCGGTACCCAGACGATATCAATATCTTTTTCATCAACACCATGGCGTATCAGAGCGTCAATAGCACCGCTTAATAGTTTACCCGTAATAAATTCGTTAAATCTGCCGGCTACGATACCGTATTTTTGTCCCTGCCCAATTAAATTTCCTTCGATTGTCCTCATTTTATTGTTCCTCCTTAAAGTTTAACATATGTCCCATTTTCACCTTTTTAGTACGTAAATAATATTCATTTCTCTCATTGTGATTCATCTGGATCGGTTTTCTCTCCGTTATTTCAATTCCATAGCCTGACAAGCCTTTAATTTTACGGGGATTGTTCGTAAGCAGTTTTACTTTCTTCACACCAAGGTCGGCTAATATCTGAGCACCGATGCCGTAATCCCTCATGTCTTCCGGAAATCCTAAGGCAATATTTGCTTCTACCGTATCCATTCCCTGATCCTGGAGAGCATAAGCTCTGATTTTATTAATTAAACCAATCCCTCTTCCCTCCTGCCGCATATACAGAAGAATTCCCCTTCCTTCCCGGTTAATTTCCTCTAAGGCTTTCGCAAGCTGTTCTCCGCAGTCACACCGCAGAGATCCAAAGGCATCACCCGTAAGGCACTCGGAGTGTACTCTGACTAATACCGGCTCTTCACTCTCAACATTCCCTTTTACCAGAGCTACGTGATGCTCACCGTTTAATGTATTTTCATAACCTACCATTATAAAATCACCGTATTTGGTGGGCAGTTTTGCCGTGGCCGCCCGATTAATATAGATTTCGGTATTCCGGCGGTATTGTATCAAATCAGCTATGGTTATTATTTTTAATTGATGTTCTTTGGCATACTCCATAAGTTCCGGAATCCTTGCCATGGTTCCGTCCTCATTCATAATTTCACAGATGACACCGGCCGGATACAGTCCCGAAAGCACCGCCAGATCCACTGCTGCTTCCGTATGGCCTGCCCGCTTTAACACGCCGCCCTTTCTGGCTTCTAAAGGAAAGATGTGGCCGGGTTTTTTAAAATCCTCTTCTTTTGCTCCCGGATCCAGGAACTTCCTTATGGTTTCCGCTCTTTCCTGGGCGGAGATACCCGTGGTGGTTTCCATGGCATCTACGGATACGGTAAAGGCAGTCTGGTGGGTTTCCGTATTTCTTGCTACCATGGGCTGTAGATTGAGTTCCTTTAACCTGCCGCCCTCGATGGGCATACAGATGAGTCCTCTTGCATGCTTCGCCATAAAATTGATCGCTTCTGCCGTTACCTTCTCTGCCGCCATAAGCAGATCCCCTTCATTTTCCCTGTCCTCATCATCTACCACGATAATCATTTTTCCTGCTTTTATATCTTCCATAGCTTCTTCTATGGTATTAAACTGAAACATATTTCCTCCCGTCAGGCCGCCGTATTCCGTTAACAGCTGCCTGCTGCCGCAGATAAATGCTGAAAGAATCCTTAAGCGGCATTCCTTTCATTTATGATTTCCTTTCAGCTGGATATGATTGATTGTCAAAAGGTCTATGAATACATATCGAGGGACCTCTTGACAATCAAATGAAATATATGACTTATAAAAAGCCATTTTGTACTAAGAAATCCGTACTGATTCTGCCGCTTTTCTGTGTTTCCTTAAACAGAAGCAGTTTCTCAATGTATTTGCCGATCATATCACATTCTAAATTAACCGGGTCACCCGTCTTTTTCTTAAGAAGGGTGGTTATATCCCTGGTGTGGGGGATAACGGATACCTTAAATAATTTTTCATCTATATAGGCTACCGTTAAACTGACGCCGTCAATGGCAACAGAACCTTTCTTAATAATGTACTTTAAGATATCCGGTGGGGCTGCTATGGTTACCCATACTGCATTGTCTTCCTTCTCATATCCGGTTATGGTTCCCATACCGTCGATATGTCCGCTGACAATATGTCCTCCCAGCCTATCCCCCGCCAATAATGCCCTTTCCAGATTAACTTTATCTCCGGCAGTTAAAGAACTTAAATTACTTCTTCTTATGGTTTCCGCCATAACGTCAACCGTAAAACTGTCCGGTGCGAACTCTGTAACCGTTAAGCATACACCGTTGGTACTGATGCTGTCTCCGATTTTTATAGCTTCTAATATTTTACCGGCTTTAATCTTAATTTTAGCTGATCTGGCGGACTTTATTATGTTCTGGATTTCTCCGATTTCTTCTATCAGTCCGGTAAACATGATTTCACCTCCTACTACAACAATTTTCTTTTTAATTGCAGGCTATTTGATATAACCTTCTATCATGGTATCTTCACCGAAGGTATAGGTCTTCCTATCTTTTAACACTATGGCTTCCTTCATTAGGTTTCTGCCGTTTCCTCCCACCGGAGTTTTGGCATTCCTTCCTCCGATTAGTTTGGGTGCGATAAAGATATTCACCTTGTCAACAAGCCCGGCTTCCAGGGCAGAATAATTTAGTTCACTGCCGCCTTCCAGCAGAATACTGTCGATTTCCATTTTACCCAAAGCCTTCATCAGATACTTTAAATCCACCTTCCCTTCAAATGATGGAGTCTTTATGATACGGACTCCTTTCCTCTCAAGTTCTTTTAACTTATCTGTTTCTGCCCGATCTGTTACCGCCAGGATGGTTTCTGCCTCGGAATAAAGGTTTAATACCCTGGCTGTCAGGGGAATTCTGGCACTGCTGTCCACAATGATTCTTACCGGATCCCTGCCCTTATCACCCTCCAGGCGTGTGGTCAGGTTAGGATCATCCTTTATCACGGTCCCGATTCCGGTCATGATTCCGGCTAAACGGTGCCTTAACCGGTGGACATACTGTCTGGATTCCTCGTTGCTGATCCATTTGGAATCTCCGGATACCGACGCGGTCTTTCCGTCCAGGGTCATGGCCGCTTTTAAAAGGCAAAAAGGCTGCTCTGTGGTGATGTATTTAATAAATATCTCATTGAGCTTTCTGCTTTCCTCTTCCATCACCCCGGTAACTACTTCAATGCCTGCATCCTTTAGTAATTTTATTCCTCTGCCGGAGACTTTAGGATTGGGATCGGTAAGGGCTATTATAACTTTCCCGATTCCTTTTTTTATAATCGCTTCCGCGCAGGGGGGAGTTTTTCCGTAGTGGGAACAGGGTTCCAGGGTTACGTACATCTCAGCATTTCCCACCTCTTCTTCTGCATGGTTAAATGCATTAATTTCTGCATGGGGACCGCCGAAAAATTCATGATAACCCTCACCGATAATTTTCCCGTTCTTTACCAGTACTGCTCCAACCAAAGGATTCGGATTGGTAAAACCTGCTCCTTTTTGGGCTATTTCCAATGCCCGTTTCATAAATTTAATATCCATTTCGTCTGCACCTCAGTGTTTATTGTTACCAGTTCTTGAGAAACCTTTCACTGTTTTCATAAAAATTACAGGCAAAAAAATAAAGCCCCAAACTCTCAGGGCTTTTATGCGTTCATATAAGAAATCCATCAAATTGTATCATTATTATCTCCAGCCATTTAATTTAGGATATTGGAAATAAATACAAGCTTAATGTTTTCTCTGATCTTCTTTCATCCAGACTTTACTGTCGGCTTCGGAGTTTAACCGAATCTGCCTTACGGCTCGCGGGCTTTACCGCCGGTAGGGAATCGCACCCTGCCCTGAAGATTTATTCAGTTTTATTTTTTTTAAATATAGCATTGC
>JAEZSL010000271.1 GCA_023443925.1 Bacillota bacterium
CAATAAAGCATGGTAATAAACCAGATCGCTTCCGGATAAAAGGAATTAAAATAAGTCACATATCCCACATCTGAAAAAATCAAAAGCCCGGCTGCCGCTATAACAATAATTTCAGAAAACCGTTTTACCCTATTGCATACCTGCTTAATAAAAAGATAAACCGCCGGCAAAAACATAATCGTATATAAAAGTCCCAAAAAACGTATATCAAAATAATTATCCCGGGTAACCATATCATCAATTACTGCTGCAATCTTAATGATAACAACCTGGCTGTTAAAGGTATTGCTTGGTTCCTGTCCTCCCGCTGCAATTCTGGAATAGGTCTTTAAGAAGTAATTATTATAATTATCATCCGAATCATCTCCGAGATAATAAATACCGGCAGCATTCATGATATCATCCGTTGAGCCGTCGCCCGCCACTCCCAGGTAATTGGGAAGAAATAAAATGTTTGCAGTTACCAATGCTGCTATAAACGTTACGACCAGAGCAAGAAACGACGATGAATATTTATCTTCCATTCTTGCATTAATTTTTCTTAACAGCTTTTTTATTGAATTCATAAAAGTAAGTAAGAAATTTAAGTGTTTTATTGTTCCCTTCTTATCATTGCTGCCCATTCTCTGACTCCGTAAGATTATTGATCTCGATGTTATATCTCGGTCTGCGCTTCACTTCCATATATATTTTACCGATATAGGTCCCAATAAGTCCGACAGACATAAGCTGTACACCGCCGATGAACCAGATTGATAGGATCAAAGAGGTCCAGCCGGCTACTACGTTTCCCATAATATAGGAGCAGAAGGCATAGATAGCAGCAAGTAAGCTGCAGATAATTATGGTTAAACCAAACCCTGTTATCATCCGGATGGGTTGGATGCTGAAAGAAGTAATGCCTTCAAAAGCCATGGAAAGCATTTTGTTCAGAGGATATTTGGATTCTCCTGCAACCCTGGATTTTCTGTCATATTTCACAACAGCGGACGGATATCCTATAAGGGGTATGATCCCCCGAAGGAACAGATTGGTTTCCGTATAGTTTGCAAATTGCTGTACAGCCCGCTTTGACATAAGACGGTAATCCGCATGATTGTAGATAATATCTATCTTCATGGCTTTCATAAGCTTATAAAAACCTAGTGCGGTATTTCTTTTAAAAAAGGTATCCGTAACCCTTTTATTGCGAACGCCGTATACAATATCATTACCCTGGCTGTATTTATCTACCATTTCTTCAATCACTGTGGTATCGTCCTGAAGATCAGCATCAATGGAGACTATCATATCCGCATAATCTTTTGCAGCGATCAGACCAGCTGTTAAAGCATTCTGATGTCCGGTATTACGAGCCAGCTTAAGCCCGTAGATACAGCTGTACTTTTCTTTATATTCCTGAATTGCTTTCCACGTACCGTCTCTGCTGCCGTCATCCACATACAGGATAAGACTGCCTCTGTCAATCTTGCCCTTCTCCTCCAGTCCGCTAATTACATTAAGCAGTTCCCTGTTCGTATATTCCAATGCCTGTTCTTCGTTATAGCAGGGTACTACAATACAAAGTCTTTTCATCGAAATCTCCTCTTTTTAACTATATTTTTACCCTGTTTTAGTTACAAATTCCACTTTTGCCCCATTTTAGAAACTTTTTTTTCGGATAGAGGGACAGTTTGTCCATAAGGAGTTCCATATTTTTACAGTCAAGTAACAAAAAAGAACTGCACTTTAAAATAACATACTCATGCTATTTTCAATTGCAGCTCAACCATCATAAGCTATGGTGTATATTAATTCTGCCCGTAGATTTGTAGCTTTGTGTCCTTGCTTTTCAACAAGTTTACCAATCATATTTACCTGCTATAATGTTACAATTATATGGAAATAAAGTCAATATCATTTTTTAAAATAAAAAGCATTTCTAGATAATATAATCTGGAAATAGCAAGAATAAAGCGGCTGGCAGACAAAAATAAGAGGTGCTGGCTTTCCTAAAACTTGTTTTAACAGGAAAAAATACAGCAACCTCTTATTAAAGTTTAATCTCTATTCTCTTTCTCAAAACTCTCTCTTAGTTTTTTCAAGGCTTTTTTTTCTATTCTGGAAACATAGGATCTGGATATGCCGATTTTATTGGCAATTTCCCTCTGCGTAATTTCTTCCTGCATGTTTAGTCCATAACGCATTTCAATAATCTGTTTTTCCCTCTTGGTCAATACTTTGTTTACCAATTCATATAGTTTTTTTACATTCCCCTGCAGTTCCAGTTCATCCACGATATCTGTATCCGAACTTTCGATAATATCCAGCAGATTAATCTCATGACCTTCCTTATCTGATCCGATTGGTTCGTATAAGTATACTTCTTTTGCCTGGCGCTTTCCGCTGCGAAGCATCATTAACAGTTCATTGTCAATACATCTGGACGCATAAGTTGCAAGCCGGATTCCCTTATCTGCATCAAAGGTGTCAATGGCTTTGATTAAGCCGATGGTGCCAATGGATATAAGGTCATCTATCTCTTTATCCGCCGTATTATACTTTTTAACAATATGTGCAACCAGACGGAGATTTCGTTCAATCAGGATGTCTCTGGCTTCCTTACTACCTTCCATGCATTGGCTTAAGATTTCCGTTTCTTCCTTGGCGCTCAGTGGTTTGGGAAAGGATTTCACTGAAAAAGCACCTCAACGATTAGGGTTTATTACCAGTCTATGATAGTATAATAAATTAAGTGCCTTTCCTATTATTTAA
>JAEZSL010000294.1 GCA_023443925.1 Bacillota bacterium
CTTTATAATACCATCTGGATTGCCCTGGTCTTATGGCTGGTCTTTAACTTTATTCTAAGCCGGACCAGAACCGGACGGCATATTTATGCCATCGGCAGTAACATGGAAGCCTCCAAATTATCCGGTGTTAATATACTGGCAACCACTATAAAAGCTTTTGTGGTAAGCAGTATCTGCGCCTGTACCGTAGGTCTGATTATCTGTGCTACCAGCGGTATGGGAACCATGGATGCCGGTAACGGCTATGAACTGTATGCCGTAGCCGCTTCCGTAATCGGCGGGGTATCCACTCTTGGCGGCCAGGGTATAATTCTTGGAACTGTAATCGGAGCTTCCATCTGGGGAGTATTGCAGAATGGCCTGCAGTTTGTGGGAGCCCCCGTAGCAATAAGAAATATTGTAATCGGTATTATTGTTATCGTTTCCGTACTTCTTGATGTTATCGTCCGAAGCGGTAAATTTAAGGAAAAAAGAGAAAGTTAATGCGGTAGTAAAGCAGAATAACTGAAAATAAATTCTGCCATTATTATAAAAAAGGGAGGTTTCATTATGAAACGAAAGGTATTATCTACTATTTTAGGAGCAGCCATGATTGCTGCCCTGCTTACGGGGTGCGGTTCAAACAGCACGGAAACTGCAAAAACAGGTTCAAAAGATAAGGCTTCCGGGGACAGCTACAAAGTATACTTAATTACCATGGATCAGATGGATCAGTACTGGGCTAATATTGACAAAGGCTGTCAGCAGGCGGTAAGTGAGTTAAAGGGGGAAGGTACCGAAGTTGTTTACAAATGGTCCGCACCGGATAAAAAAGACGATGCACAGCAGATTGAAAAAATCAATAATGCTATTGCCGACGGTGCTCAGGCTATCTTACTGGCAGCCAACGGCCCAACGGCTGTTAATGCCTCCTTACAGGAAGCAGAAGATGCCGGTGTTAAAATTGTTTATGTTGACTCTCCGGCAGAATTTCCGGCAGTCAGAACCTTAACCACCAACAACGAGGCTGCCGGTAAAACAGCAGGTCAGGCTTTAATTGAAGCCCTAAAAGCTTCCGGTGTAACCTCCGGCGATATTGGTATTATCAGTGTTAACACCTCCACCGATTCTACTATGAACCGTGAAAATGGTTTCCGCTCTGCTTTTGAAGGAACTGAATTTAATATTCTGGAAACACAGTATTGTGAAGGTGAAGCTGCTCAGTCACAGAATGCCGCTTCCAATTTCTTAGCTCAGGGCTGTGTAGGCCTTTATGGCTGTAACGAAGGTTCCACCGTTGGTGTAGGCAATGCCATTAAAGAGGCAGACGGCAAGGCCATTGGTATCGGTTTTGATACTTCGGATGCAATCCTTGAACTGATTGACCAGGGCTTCTTACTTGGAGCTATGGCCCAGAATCCTTCCACCATGGGTTATGAAGGTGTTAAAACAGCCATCCATGCCATTAAGGGTGAAGCCGTAGGTGATAACCTGGATACCGGTGTTACCCAGGTAACAAAAGATAATCTTTCGGATTTTAAAAAATAATCCGGAATAAAACTACCATATAAAGATAAGAGACTTGTGCAAAATTCACAGACCAGAGTACTTGCTGTTATGCAGGACTGATAAATCTAAAAATTTTGCTCAGGTCTCTTTTTTTGACCTATTTGGGTTTGTACCATTTTAGAATAATTTTAGATCAATATTAAAATATAAAACTATAAAGCAGTGTATTTATATTACGATTTTTATAAATTAATATTTATTATAAATCGTTTAGTTAACCTGACAATTTTCCAATATAAGAAACTGAGGTACGATATGAAAGTAAATTATAAAAAGCGGATAGCATGGCTATTAGTATTTTGCATGATTATTCCCAATGGTTTTACAGCCTTTGCCCATACCCAGAGTGGGGAGGAACTTGTAGACAGTGACAGCGGGAAAAACAAATTGTGGACCTCCTCCTTTCAAAAACCGGATGGATTTCTGACCAACACCGCAGATGAAAAAGGCAGCGGCGGACTGCAGCCGGTTTCCTCCAATGCATTAACCGGGGATATTACCTATCTGGTGGATTTAAGTACAGTTACCGGAAGTGCAAATTACAATAACAATGAAGTAAAAGAGAATTTATTTGATCATAATTCCGCAACAAAATTTTTATCCAATGTTGCTGCTCCGATAACCGTAAGCTGGTCTTTAACCGGTAAAGCAGAAAAAACGGTGAAAGAATATGCTATGGTTTCTGCCAACGACGTTCCGGATCGTGATCCCAAGAGCTGGCAGTTATTTGGAAAAAAAGAAGGGGATGCTGACTATACCCTCATAGATGAAAGAACCAATCAGGCCTTTAGCGAACGTTTCCAGTCAAAAATTTATACAGTTAAGAGTCCGGGAGCTTACAGCAGTTATAAACTGAGTATTACCAGAAATGCAAGTTCCCAGGGAACCTCCGGTATGACCCAGTTTGCGGATCTTATACTTGCAACCGGTGACAGTGCGGATGACCAGTATAAGACCTCCGGCATGAGTGCAGCCATATCCACCGGTCCTTCCTCTACCTGGAACCAGAACGCCAATGCAGGCTGGTCAGGCAGCAAAGCTTTAAAGGTAACCGGAAGTATTACGGATCAGGATGCCTATGCCTATAATAAGCTTTATGACGGACTTAATATTCCGGTTGGTGACGATACCTATTTTCAGTACTGTATCTTCCCTTCCATGTCAAACGGGTCAGGTTATGATTACCAGTACACCCAGATGTATCTGTCCCTGGATTTAAAGTTTACGGATGGTACTTACCTTAGCGAACTTGGTGCCCTGGACCAGAACCGCAATGGGCTTGATGCATTGTCTCAGGGAGACAGCAGGACCCTGACCACCAACCAGTGGAACCGGATTTATAGTAATATCGGTTCGGTGGCAAGTGGTAAAACCATCGAAGCCGTACTGGCTGATTACAAAAAACCTTCTCATGATATGTCCGGCTATAAGGACTTTACAACGTATTTTGATGAGATTGAAGTCTATAATAAGACACCCTTAACTATTTCACATTTATCCGATTATACGTATATTTTAAGAGGCACCAATGATTCCCCTGGTTTCTCCAGAGGTTTGACCGCTCCGGCAGTAACCATGCCCCATGGGTTTAATTTCTGGGTGCCGGCTACGAATTCCAGTGACAATAAAATCTATGATTACCAGGATACCGCTTTAAGATATATCACCGTTTGTCATGAACCTTCTTACTGGGTCGGGGACCGGGGTACCTGGCAGTTCATGGTTAATACCAGTTTAAAGGCTGCAACAGATAACAATTACGCCCTGGGTAGTCTTACTTCTGATTTTTCCCACGAGAATGAAATTGCCCGGGCGAATTACTACAGTGTGGAATTTGACAAGGCAAAAGGTGCCTCCGCCGGTTCCAGGCTGGAATTGACACCTACCGTTCACGGAGCCGCAGTCCGGTTTACCTTTGACAGCATGGCAGCTAACCGGAATGTAATATTTGACTGTGTCCGTGCCGGCGGTGATGTGATTTATGATAATAGCAGTGCGGTCACTACTTTTAAGGGCTATAGTGATCATACGGGAAATGGTTCAAAGCGCATGTATCTTTACGGCACCTTTGACCAAAAGGCCCTGCTTACCAGGGAATCCGCCAAAGGCGGTATTGCAGCCTTTGATAAGGATGTAGTGGAGATGAAAATAGCCACCTCATACATAAGCTATGAACAGGCACAGAAAAACCTGGAATTAGAAATAGTAGCAGATGAAAAGTTTGATGATGTTTATGTGAAAGCCAGGAATACCTGGGATGAAAAGTTAAATGTAATCAGTGATGTGAAAGGTGCAACCTATGAACAGTTAGTGTCTTTATATTCCAATTTGTACCGTTTATTTGCCTATCCCAATACTATGTCTGAGAATACGGGAACAGAAAGCGAACCGGTTTGGCAGTATAAAAGCCCTTACCGTGACAGTTCGGCACCAGCCGTTGAAGGACAGTTTTATATCAATAACGGCTTTTGGGATACTTACCGTACCACCTGGGCAGCTTACAGCTTATTTACACCCGGTGAAGCTTCCGTAATGCTAAACGGCCTGGTACAGCATTATAATGATCAGGGCTGGGTTCCCAGATGGATTGCTCCGGGAGGAACCAATAGCATGGTAGGCACCAGCAGTGATGTTATCTTTGCGGATGCGGTAGTAAAAGGACTGGATTTTGACTGGGGAGGAGCCTATGCATCAGCACTTCGTAATGCGGCATCCGTATCCACAAACCTGACCAACGGCGGCCGGAAAAATCTGAATACCGCTATTTTCCTTGGATATAACCCGGGAACGTCAGAAGACTTTTCCTGGTCTATGGAAAGTTATATCAATGACTATGGAATTGCCCGGATGGCTAAGATACTGGCAGACCGGGAAACCCAGGAGAGTAAAAAATCAGAATATCTGGCTGAATACCAGTATTATATAAACAGGGCTAAAAACTATGTGAAGTTATTTGATAACTCCGGCAGCACACCGCTTAATCAGTGGTTCCGGGGAAAAGATGCTTCCGGTGAATGGAATACGGCTAACTTTACCAACAATGCTTTCGATCCTTTTTACTGGGGAGAAAACTATACAGAAACCAATGCTTACAACATGGCGGTTTCCGTACCCCAGGACGGACAGGGACTGGCTAATCTGTACGGCGGCTTAGACGGTCTGGCACAGAAGCTGGATTCTATTTTTGAAACCAATGGTATATACAACGGCTACGGAGCAGTAAACAGTGTGGGCGGAATCCATGAACAGAAGGAAGCCCGTGAAATCAAGCTGGGGCAGTACGGGCACAGCAATCAGCCGTCCCACCACATCATATATATGTATAACTATGCGGCACAACCCTGGAAAACCCAGAAATATGTCCGGGATATACTGGACCGGGCTTATGTGGGCTCCACCTTCGGACAGGGATATATCGGTGACGAGGATAACGGAGAGATGTCTGCCTGGTATGTCTTTTCAGCATTAGGTTTCTATCCGGTTAATATGGGCAGTGATGAATTTGCGGTGGGTTCACCCTTATTTGAAGAAGCAACCGTGAATCTTCAGGGCGGCGGCACCTTAACCGTGAAGGCTCATAACAATAGCAGGGAAAATGTATATATCCAGAGCATGGCTCTAAATGGGGAGGAGTATAATAAATCATTTATAAAATATGCAGATATCTGTAACGGCGGAACCATAGAATTTACCATGGGTGCACAGCCAAATGAAACCTGGGGCACAGGTACGGAAAACCTGCCTGAATCCCTGACGGCACCGGAGGAAGAAGTAAAGACCTATGAGGATTTCACTTCACCAGGTGTAAATATAGTTAATACGGACACCATCACCACGGAGCCGGTTTATCAGGATCGTCTGGCAGGAAATGCTTCAAACCTTAAAAATCTGGTGGATAATAATTCCGGAACGGAAACCGTATTTGTTGACGGAGATACGCTGTACTATAGTATGGACAAAGCGGGAAAGGCTGAATTGTTTACCATAACTTCCGGAAAAACCGGTCCGGCACCGGCCTCCGTAACCGTATACGGTGCAGTCGAAAACGGAGATTGGGTGGAGTTAGCCGCCTATGACAATATGGAGTTCCAGTGGAGTCAGTATACCAGACCTTTTTCCATTAAGGAAGAGAAACAGGATTTGTATTCTCATTATAAATTTATCTTCGGTAACGGTACGGTATCGGAAATCGAATTACTGGGATATGAGGACAGTGCCAGAACCAAAGATGATCTCGGAAGATTAATTCAGGCTGCCGGGCAGATTGATTTGACCGGTTTACCGGAGGTATTAAAAGCGGTTCTAGCTGCCGCGGTTACTGCTGCAAAGCTGGTATATGACGATACGGAAGCTTCCGATGAGGCTTATACCGGAGCTTATAATGACTTAAAGAGAGCGCTGGAAACAGTAAACGGCAGTCTGGTAAATGCTTATGAAAGAATGGAAGCGGAAAGCTTTAACTCCGGCAATGTTCTTATCGATTATGTTAATGGTGTACCCAATAATATCGGTGGTGTTAAAAAAGATTACTGGGCAGGATATAAGAATGTTTTGTTTGCCGGTGATACCAACTTTATGGAATTACATTACTCCGCACAAGGAACCGACGGAGGCGGCTATGTTGAAATTTATCTGGATGACATAAATTCCAGTCCTGTAGGAAGGATACAGACTCCTGTAACAGCACCAAACGGATGGGCAGAATATGTTACGGTTAATACGGAGATTTCCCCCGCCATAACCGGCCTGCATGATGTTTATCTGGTATTCCGGAATGACGGTACCCATGCCTATGTTGCCAACGTGGATTGGTTCCGGTTTGAAGCCTACTGTAAGGTGAGCGGAACGGCCGGTGAGAACGGCACCATTGATCTTGCCGATCAGACAGTTCCCTATGGACAGAGCGTAAGTTTTCAGGTTGATCCGGAGGACGGATATGTCGTTGACCAGCTGCTGGTGAATGGGGTGGATACCGGTTTTAAAGGCAATGGCAGTGAAAGTACCTTATATACCATTGATAAGGTTATAAAGGATACCATAGTTACCGTCCGTTTCAGGCCTATTGAAACCGGAAGTGCCACTGCCGTCCAGACAGAAGGTGCAGTCATTACCTTCCGGCCGGGAGACGGTACAACCGATGTTCCGGAAGGCACTGTCATAACAGCGGATATTACGCTGGAGGCAGGCCGGAATCTGAAAAAGATACTCTTAAACGGAATTGAATTAGGCGCAGAAGCAGTAACCCATAATGAAGATGGTACTTATACGGTAGTTTTCCGGATGGGAAGAGGCAGTCATGTACTTAGCGTGGAACTTTATGGGGAAGATGAAGCAACCGTAACCGGTATTATTATAAAAAAATATCCGGATAAGCTGGTTTATTATGTAAATGATCCTCTGGATCTGACCGGAATGGAAGTTATGGCTGTCTACAGCGATGAAACAACAGCAGTGATAAAAGATTATTTCGTGGATACGGTAAATCCCACTACCATGGCAGGTGTTACCCTGGTAGAGATCAGTTACAGAGGAGCTGTGGCCGGTTTTGAAATCACCGTATTAGATAAAGAGCCGGAAAATGATTTAACCGGTCTGAAGATTACAAAGAATCCGGATAAATTAGTTTACCGGATTCGAGAGGCACTGGATCTGGAAGGCTTGGAAGTAACCGCCGCCTATAAGGACGGCACTACGGCAGTGATTCCGGATTATCAGGTTTTAACTTCGAATCCCACGATCAAAGCAGGTACGGTTAACGTAGTAGTCGGCTATAGTGGATTAACCGCAAGTTTCCGGATTACCGTACTCCCGGATGATTTGCCCCCGGTATCGTTAACTGGTCTTGAAATAACAAAACTCCCTCTTAAACTGAACTATGAATTAAGGGAACCCTTAAGACTTCAGGGAATGGAAGTACTGGCGGTATACAGTGACGGCAGAAAAGAAGCAGTTACCGGTTATGAGGTGATTACGCAAAATCCTACGGCCAGAACCGGACGGGTCACCGTAACCATAGGTTATGAAGGAAAGACAGCAAGCTTCCAGATTACAGTTACAAGAAGACAGACAGAGACCCCTTCCGTAGCAATGACCGGAATTACCATCAGTGAAAAACCAGGCAAACTAATTTACAAGGTTTCTGAAGCTCTGGATTTAAGCGGCCTGGTAGTGAAAGCAGTATATAGTGATGGTACGTCCTATACAACCGGCAATTATTCGGTGGTAACTCAGAATCCTACCGCTGTGGCTGGAAAAGTAACAATAACAATAACCTATGCCGGACATACGGCAGCTTTTGAAATAACCGTTATACAACCACCCACCGGAATTACTCTTAAGGAAACCAATAAAGCTTTGTTTACCGGTGATAGTTTCGCTTTAATGTCTGAATTAACCCCGGAAGGAGCGGAAAGTAAATTAGTATACCGTTCCGATAATCCACAGGCAGCGGTCGTAAGCGCAGACGGTATTGTAACTGCCAAATCCCCCGGCAGGGCAGTTATCACAGTGCAGACTGAAAATGGATATACGGCAGCTTGTACGGTAACGGTTCGGAACAAAGTGGTCTCCGTTAAATTAAATGCAACGAAAAAGACCTTAGGTATCGGTGAGAAATTTAAATTAATACCGGTATTAAATCCCAAGGATGCTGTGGGAAAGGTTACCTTTACTTCAAGTAATAAAGCAGTTGCCGTGATTAGTTCCACCGGTATCATCACAGCCCGTAAAACAGGAACTGTAAAAATTAAGGTGGTAACCGATAATGGAAAATCAGCGGTTTGCACCATAACGGTTAAAAAAGCACCGGTATCTCTGAAAGTCAATGCAAAAGCAGTAACACTGAAGTCAAAAAAGACCTATCAATTAAAAGCCTTATTAAGTAAAGGCTCAGCCGGAACGGTCACCTATCAATCCAGCAACCGGGGAGTGGTCAGTGTAAGTGCAAAAGGAAAGCTGACCGCCGGAAAGAAGGGAACGGCAGTTATAACCATTAAAACTTACAATAATAAAGTGGTTAAGGTAAAAGTTACCGTTAAATAAAGTAATAAAACGGTTAAGGTAAAAGTCATTGTTAGATAGAGTAATAAAACGGTTAGGTAAAAGTAACCGTTAAATAAAGAAATAAATCAGTAATGATAATGACATCATTAAACAGAATAATCAAACAGGTAAGGTAAAATTCATCGCTAAATAGAATAATAAAACGGCAATGCCGTATATTCGCTATACCTATAGGCGGCGGATTGGGAGTATTTGGCGGTATCGTCCTTGGTTCTATTATGGATAGTAAAAATAATAAATAAATCAATTTACAAATTCCAATTTAATAACTTAGATAAGGCACGGAAATTCCCGTGCCTTTAGTCTGTATAAATTTGTTTTTGCATAATCTTAAATTCAAAGATTAATTTGTCTGCAGTCTGAGATTAAAAATGCAATGCATTTTTAATCTCACCGCCTTGAAAAGTGCAGTAAATAAGAGTAGTATAGTTATAACTGAGTGTATCATTACTATTCAGTATTTTGGGTAAATAAAAGAAAGCTGTCAGGCTGTCAGATTAATAAAAAATCTGCATTCCTGATTGAAAATACAAGGTAATAATAATTACATAAAGGTGAGGTAGCTTATGAAGAGTGCAGTATTTTATGGGAAACATGATTTAAGAATTGAGGATTTACAAAAACCGGAACCCGGAGACAGGGAAGTATTGATAAAGGTTATGGCTTGTGGCGTATGTGGTACGGATGTACATATTTATGAAGGGGATCAGGGAGCCGCGGACTGTCCGCCGGAAACCGTACTGGGTCACGAATTTTCCGGTATAGTAGAAGCCGTTGGGGCACAGGTAACAAAATTTAAGGCAGGGGACAGGGTTTGTGTGGACCCCAATGTTTTATGCGGAGAATGTTATTACTGTAAGAATGGAATCGGGCATTTCTGCGAAGAAATGATTGGTATCGGTACTACTTGTAACGGTGGTTTTTCCGAGTATTGTGTGGTACCCCAGTCACAGGTATATACAATCGGCGATGAAACAACCTTTGAAGAAGCAGCTATGGCAGAACCGGTTGCCTGCTGTCTCCATGGAATTGATATGTGTAATATAAAGCCAGGTAGTAACGTGCTGGTGATTGGCGGAGGTATGATCGGATTGATTATGTTACAGCTGGCCAGATTAAACGGGGCAGCCACTATAGTTTTACTGGAACCGGTGGAACAAAAAAGGGAAATGGCTGTCAGGTTAGGTGCAGATTTATGTTTAGACCCTTCTGAGGATATTACTTCCATTCTAGGAGAACATAAAATTCAACGCTTTGATGTGGTGATTGAATGTGCGGGTCTGACTAAAACCATAGCACAGGCAATTGAGCTGGCGGGCAAAAAATCCACTGTAATGATGTTTGGACTTACGAAACCGGAGGACACGGTTGCTGTCAAACCTTTCGAAATATTTAAGAAAGAGATAGAACTAAAGGCTTCCTTTATTAATCCCTATACTCAGTCCAGGGCGGTCAGCTTGATCGATTCAAAGAAAATTGATGTCAGTTCTATGGTAAATAAAGTGGCATCTTTAAAGGAGTTAGTAGATATACTAAGTAAACCGGAATTGCGTGCAAAAGGGAAATACATTATTAACCCCTGGATGCAATAGGAACAGCCGACCAGACAACTGATATATGGTATACACTATTCAGTACAGTATTTTATAATAATGATACGAGTGTCAAATCGCAAAAATATGACATTTTGACACCCAGGTGAAATTATAGTTAAAATTAAGCTAACTGATCCTATCGTGATTTGCAAAACAAATCTGTAGGAAATCAGTTAGCTTTTTTATATAGTATTTTTCACATAAAGCTAAATAGAAAATCCAGCAGGATTTCCAATATAAAAAGGCTGTGCCTTGAGATTTGTATTATAGCCAAATTAAATTATATTTTGAAAGAATTGTTTTTGGTTATAGGTAATGGTAAAATTACTAAAAATATTATTTTTAACTAATATGATTGAAAGGGCAGATTATGAGATTATTAATGATTGAAGATGATGAGGAATTATGTGATGCAGTTGCCGTCCATTTAAAAAAAGAAGGTTACGAACTGGATTTCTGTCATAACGGGGACGAGGTATCTTATTACCTGACTGGGTTTGCTCATGATGTAATCATACTGGACCGGATGCTTCCGGGGACCGACGGGCTTACCATTCTGGAGGGCATCCGCCGAAGAGGGAATACAACCCCGGTTATAATGGTCACAGCCATGAATGGAATCAATGACAGGATAGACGGGCTGGATGGCGGAGCGGACGATTATCTGGTAAAACCCTTTGAGGTACAGGAATTGCAGGCAAGAATCCGGGCACTCTTAAGAAGGCCCCGGAAAATAGAGAGCCCGGATGTTCTTAACTTTGTGGATATTGAGTTAAATACCAGCAGCTGTACAGCAGTCTGCGGCGGGAGTAAGGTCTCTTTATCCAAAAGGGAGGGTGCATTACTGGAATTTTTCCTCCTCCACAAGGAACAGATTTTAACCAGAGAGCAGATTCTTTTAAGGGTATGGGGGCCGGACTCCTTCGTGGAAGACGGCAATATTGATAATTACATATTTTTTTTAAGAAGACGACTAAAAGCCATGGATTCGAAGGTTGGCATTAAAACGGTACATGGCATCGGTTATCGATTGGAGATTAAAGAGCATGCTTAATTCCATAAGAAAAAGGTTGATTCTTTTATACACCTGTTCTACCGGTCTT
>JAEZSL010000374.1 GCA_023443925.1 Bacillota bacterium
TCTACCAGCAAAAATTTATCCTCATACTCTACAATACCTTTCACCATGATTTTGTATTTTTCCATAGCCATCCTCCTTGAATTCGTATGTTTTATCGTCGTGTTTAAAATACGTCAGCATAGGATAACGAAAAGGTCCAAGACCTATTTCATCTGAAATATTTTTTCTAGATTTTTATCGAGATTTTTACTAAAATTTTTCTGAAATATTTTTCTGTATTATTTTTCATCCTTATTATAACGTAACTCTATCCTGAATACAACAGCAGGATACTTAAAATATGCAAAAATTTCTAGCATATTTTCCAGCCACAAGGTTAACCATATCATTATCTAATAGAAGCAATTGATGTATACTCTGCTTATTATTACTGTTAGTTTAGTCTTTTGAAAGGAGTGAGTTTGCTATGGATAATCCCAACGGCGTTAATTCTTTTCCCTATGGTTTAACAACACTTCCCCTCGGAATAACCACCACCATGACCGGTTTTCCCCATGCCCTGGATAGCCTCATGAGCGATGATGAAGGTGCCAGGCATTATTTAGATAATATGGATGAATCAAAGAAAGCAGAAGTGCTGCGGAATGTTAAAGATTTTCAGTCTCAGGAGGAATTAGAACGTTACCTGTATCACCTGGAAAATGAGGAATTCAAATAAAACTTTATCCTGCTGCCGGTTAAACCAAATAAAAAACCTGCTGTTTTAATTGTCTGATAAGGTCAGACGATTAAAACAGCAGGCTTTTCTTAGTATACATGGGCGTTAGGTTGAAAAATATAAACTTTTTTCAACATCCTGATTTATACGTGCGCCTAAGCGCACAGATAGGAGTTTAATATGAAATCACTGGTTATTGCTGAGAAACCCTCAGTTGCAAGAGATATAGCAAGAGTTTTAAAATGCGGTAAAAATAATAACGGAGCCCTGGAAGGTGAAAAGTATGTCGTAACCTGGGCACTTGGACATCTGGTAACCCTTGCGGATCCGGAAGGTTATAATGAGAAATATAAAGAGTGGAAGATAGAACACCTGCCCATGCTTCCGGAGAAGTTTGAACTGGTTGTCATAAAGCAAACCGGAAAGCAGTACCAGACGGTAAAAAACCAGATATACCGGAATGATATTTCAGAAATTATTATTGCAACCGATGCCGGACGGGAAGGAGAACTGGTAGCCAGATGGATTCTCGAAAAAGCAAATAATAAAAAACCGGTTAAAAGGCTGTGGATTTCCTCCGTTACCGATAAGGCAATAAGAGAAGGTTTTACCCATTTAAAAGATGGTAAGGATTATATTAATTTATACAGAGCAGCTGCCGCCAGAGCGGAAAGCGACTGGATCGTAGGGATGAATGCTACCAGGGCACTGACCTGTAAATATAATGCAAGCCTTTCCTGCGGCCGTGTTCAGACACCGACGTTAGCTATGATTGCAAAGAGAGAGGATGAAATTAAGAGTTTCAAACCTAGACCCTATTATGGACTAAATGGCAGAACGAAAAATCTGACGGTTACCTGGAGAGATAAACGTACCAAAGAAAAGACTGTTTTTGAGAAGCAGAGAATAGAAGAGATTTATAATAGAATAAAAGGGAAAAGCGGAACAGTCACCGAGGTTAAAACCACCCCTAAAAAATCCTACGCACCCGGGCTTTATGATTTAACGGAATTACAGCGGGATGCCAATAAATTGTATGATTTTTCGGCCAAAGAAACTTTAAATATTATGCAGCGACTCTATGAAAATCATAAAGTATTAACCTATCCAAGGACGGATTCCAGATATCTTCCGAAGGACATTGTCGGAACCCTGAAGGAAAGGCTGGATGCCGTTTCTATAGGTCCTTATAAACAATTGGCAGGCAGGCTTGCCAGAAAGCCCATTGTTACCAATTCTTCCTTTATAGACGACAGCAAGGTCAGTGACCATCATGCCATAATTCCAACCGAGGAATTTGTCCGGCTGGATAATATGAGTACCGATGAGAGAAAAATTTATGATCTTGTAGTAAAAAGATTCCTGGCGGTTTTGTATCCCCCCTGTGAATATGAGGAAGTTTCAGTACTAGCAGTAATTGATAACGAAGAATTTGCAGCCAAAGGTAAAGTCATTAAATCCCTGGGTTATCGTGAAGTTTATGAGAGTGGAACTGATGAGGAAGAAGAGAGAATACTAAAGGCAGAGAAAGGTGAGATACTAAAAGATATTGAACTAATCATAACGGAAGGTAAAACAGTGCCGCCGGCTCCTTTTAATGAAGCAACCTTGTTATCAGCCATGGAAAATCCCGTGCATTTTCTGGAAGATAAGAACAAAGAGGTGGTAAAGACGCTGGGTGAAACCGGAGGTCTTGGAACAGTAGCTACCCGTGCCGATATTATAGAGAAATTATTTCATACGTTCCTGATTGAAAAGCGGGGTAAAGATATCTTCGTTACGTCCAAGGGAAGACAGCTGCTGGAATTAGTGCCCGAAGACTTAAAAAAGCCGGAACTTACGGCGCAGCTGGAGATGAAGCTGTCACAAATTGCCCAGGGTAAATTAAAGCAGCAGAATTTAATGGAAGAGATGATATCCTACACAAAAGAAATTGTCTCAGAAATAAAAGAGGGTGAAGGAAAATTCCGGCATGATAATCTGACTAATACCAAATGTCCGGTATGCGGACAGAAAATGCTGGCAGTAAACGGTAAAACCAGCAGAATGCTCGTATGTAGTGACCGGGAATGCGGACACCGTGAAGTAATCGCCAGAACCAGCAACGCAAGATGTCCGGTTTGCCATAAAAAGATGGAATTGTTCGGACAAGGGGAAAAACAACAATTTACCTGCGTTTGCGGTTATAAAGAAAAACTAACAGCTTTTAAGGACAGACGGCAGAAAGAAGGAGCCGGAGTCAGTAAAAAAGATGTTGCTAACTATATGAATAAATTACAAAAGGAAACCAAAGAACCGGTAAACAATGCTTTTGCCGATGCGTTTGCTAAATTAAAAATAGATAAATAGCAATTGTTTTGATAGAATAAAATAATAGCAGAAAATAATAGCAGAAAATAATAGCAGAAAGAACTTCAGCCGCATACAGTTGCTAAAATGAACACTGTATGCGGCTGTAATAAATGAATTCCAGGATAAACTAAGTTGTAGCTATAATATTTTATTAATGTGGCTGATAGCCTGCTTTGACAAAAGCTTGATATCAGCTTCTTTAATTTTGTATTCCGAGGTTTCCTTTCTGTCTGCCCGGGTGTCAGTTGAAATTAATTCGGCAATGTGCTGGTCAAGGAGGATTGCGGGGGCTCTCCCGGTTCGTTTTAAGAGTTCGGCTGACAATTTGGGATTTCCGCCGTCAGCTCCTCCGCTTATAGATAAAAATCCATATGGCACCTGTTTTTGGTTCAGGTATTTCAAATAGGCTCTAAGGGGCGAAGCTACATGCCCCATCCAAACCGGCCCGAACAAGAGGATGAGATCGTATTGTCCTAAGATTTCAGGTGGTGGAGTAACTTTTGGTATCCGGGAAAAAAGCATATCCATTACGATTGTTCCCATTGTAAAGGGCTGCGGTACTGAAACTTTAATATGTTTGGTCGATAAATCCCTTGCCACGCAATCGGCAAGTGCGGTGTTATTACCTGTGTAGGAATAAGAAATTATTACAATATTCATGGAAGACCTCCTGTTTAAGTGCTTGATTTTTGATGGCCTTATTAACCTAGGCTTTGTGTTTGTTAGGTTTATTCTGGATTTGCCTTCTTTAATGCGTTTTCCAAGGCTTTCAAATGTGCCTTGGAAGTAAGTGTTGCACCACTGATGGCATCTACCTGCAGGGATTTTGTGTCAACGGCCTTTTTCAATAGATCAGCCATCGTTGCGCCGTTGGTCATTTCTGCCGGATTTCCGCTGCTATCTAAAGCACCTTTTAGAATTTGAATCCCAGTAACTGCACCGTCGGTTATGGTTATCCTAACGGCTGCATCTCTGCTATGGCCTTTTGTTCCGGTGTATTCACCTACAAATACCCCATCCTGCAGATTTGCAAAATCTGCATTCCCGATAGTCAATGCTTTTAGTTCATTTCTCACCGGAGCGTCAGCTAGAAATGCTGCAAGCAGGCCCAAAGCAACCACACCGAGTATTATTATGATAATATAACGGAACTTAATTTTCTTCCGTCTTGATTTACCTGCTTCCATATCTGTTCCCATACTTTTTCCTCCAATTTATTTTAATGAATTAAGACTTTTCCGACTACTCCCCATGCAGTATCATCGCAAGCGAGCTTGCGATACTGCTTAAATAGAAAGATCTACTCCAGAGTGATTGTTACATGCTCATTCTTATCCGGTTCATCAACATCCGCCAGAATGCAGGGAAGCGAGAGTTCCCCGCTATTTAATGCTTCTTGGATGGCATCCAGATCAATATCCTTTAGCCTGTCAAGTTCCTCTTTCCCGTGTCCCTGCTGTTTTGCATCGGCAGATATCTGACCGAATTTAATTCCCATCTTAACAAAAAAATAGGGTATATGCACATTGGCTGTTGACTCGCCATTCTTGGTTACCTGAATATGAATATTCTTAGGCTTTATCGGTTTTACCTGCTGCTTTTTTTCCATGTAAATTCCTCCTTTCATTATGAATGAACAAATTTATATTCGTTCATTTTGAAACAAAAAATACTGCTCACCTGTTTTTAATGGGAGCAGTCCACCAGGCTATTCATTATTAACTCCGTCATCTGCTCTAAAAGTTCCGGAAAATATTCCAGCCCGATTTCCTCTTTGTGTGTATCGACATTTATAATTGCTGCGAAAATCATCATAATCATTTTACTGTCAATATCACTTCGCATTATTCCCTGATCTTTCCAGTGGTTTATCAGTTTCAGAAAACTGTCATATAAAAAATCTACGGTATTGATTCCGTTTTCTTCCCGATAAAACTGCTGAAGTTTTTCAAATACGCTTTTATTGTACCACTCTTTTAGTATGGGATTTTCTTTCATTCCTTCCACGTTGAGTTTCAGCATTTGCCTGACCACCAGAAGAGGGCTTTGGTCCAGGTCCAGCGACTGAAAACAGGTCTGCTTCAATTTAGCGTTTTCCTCCAGGAAAATATCCATAAATAATTTTTCTTTGGAGGAGTAATAATTATAGAAGGTTCCAACGGCCATTCCAGCTTTTTTTGTGATTTCTGAAATATTCGTATCCTTAAACCCCTTCAAAGCAAACAACGTCTTCGCACTATCATAAATCAATGTCTTTTTGTCCTCCACAGCTGCACCTCCAAGTTTACTATTATAATATGAATGAAAAAAATAATGTTCATTCATATTATAATCACATGAGAAGAAATTGTCAATACATTTCATTTCTATATTAATAAATTTAATTTCATTATTAATAAATTTAATTCCAACATTAATAAATTAACAATAAATTAATAATAAATTATTATTAATATTGTATGAATATCAATTTATTTATGATAAAAATATGGACAACCTTTAGTCTGCATGTTATATTAAAATCTAAAGGTACCCATTCTCAAAATTTTTGACGGAACACCAGCATTAATTGTTAACATACTTTTTCACAGTAATAAATTAGAACGGACAGTTACAATAACTTCATTAGCCGGTAAATTAAAATTATGTTAAAATATAATGAGTTTTGGCGTGTCTGCTTGTCATCTGTGCCATTTTGGGATATAATGAGGTTGGTTATGTTTTACAGTGATTTCCGGAGGTATATATGGATAAACGGAACTTTTCAAATATAGGTGAAGATATTAAAAATATAGTACAGGATGCGGTTAATACCGGGGATTTTCATCAGTTAAGCAGGGATATCGGCAATACGGTAAACAGTGCGCTGGATGAAGCAAGAAATTCGATCCGGTGGACTCAGGATAGCAGAAAGCGAATGAACCGGGAAGCAGGTTTTAATTCCTGGCGGAATAATAATCCCGGCGGGAATGGTTTTTCTCAGAAGAAAAATACCGCAGATCAAAACAGAGCATCAAATGCATACAATAATCAAAACAGGTATTATAACAACACAAAAAATCAAAATCAGGCTAATAACACCCAGCTTCGTAACCGCTATGGGAATACGCCCAAAATAACAAATACAGTCGTACCTATAGGAAAGGTAGCCGGTATCTTATGTACGGTGTTTGGCAATATCGGTGTAGGTGTATTTGGGCTTGGTACTATCGTATTAATGGTAGTGGGCCATCTATTAGGTCTGGACGAATTTTATGCTACCATTGTACTTGGAATTCTACCCTTATTACTAATCAGTGTACTTGTTTTAGCCAGAGGGAATAAGATACGCCGGAGATTACGCAGAATGCAGCAGTATGTGACTAAGATGAGCGGAAGGAATTACTGCCAGATTAAGGATCTTCAGGCCAGTACCGGATTAAGCAGCCGGTTTCTGGTAAAGGATTTGCAGAAAATGATTACCATTGGTATGTTTCCGCAGGGACACATTGATGAGAATAAAACCAGTTTTATGCTGGATAATGAAAGCTACAAACTGTACATGGACTTGCAGGATAATATAAAAAAGGTGAAATTGGAAGAACAGAAGAAGCAGGAATTCCTGAAAAAAGAAGATGAAAAGAAACAGGAAGGCCTTAAGAGGGAAGAGGAAAAACGCCAGGAATCCGTTAAAAATGCCGGCGGGGCAGATAAAGAAGTCAGAGGTATTCTTGAGGAAGGCAGGCGTTATATCCACCAGATAAAAGATGCAAATCAAGCAATCCCGGGCGAAGAAGTTTCCCGTAAATTAGACCGTCTGGAAGATGTTACAGGTAAGATTTTTGACTATGTGGAACTTCATCCGGATCAGATACCGGAGATCAGAAAATTTATGGAGTATTATCTGCCTACGACTCTAAAACTACTGGAGGCTTATAAAGAATTTGACAGACAACCTGTTCAGGGTGAGAATATAACTACAGCTAAAAAAGAAATAGAGAAGACACTGGATACCATTAATCTTGCCTTTGAGAACTTATTGGACGACCTCTTTGAGGATGCGGCTATGGATGTATCCACCGATATATCCGTATTGAATACCATGCTTGCGCAGGAAGGTTTAACCGAAAATAATTTAAAAAGTTTTTCTAAATAAAAAATAATATGAAATGTCTTTTATTTCACATTAATCAGGAGGAATAATATGAATCAGGATACACCTACATTGACATTTGAACCTTTTTTAGAAGAAGATGCCTTACCAAAGGTTAAGGAGGAACTTACCAATGCGCAAACCGGTTCTGAGGCGGCCGTATTTGATGAAAGTACTCTGACTCCGGAAGAAAAAAGAATGGTTAACGATTTTTCCAATCAGATAGACCTTAATAAATCCAATTTAATACTCCAATATGGTGCCGGTGCCCAGAAAAAAATTGCGGACTTTTCCGAATCTGCCTTAAATAATGTAAAGACCAAGGATTTGGGGGAAGTCGGTGAAATGCTTTCCAGTGTAGTAATGGAATTAAAGAGTTTTGATACCGAGGAAGAGGAAAAGGGAATTCTGGGATTCTTTAAGAAAACCTCCAATAAGCTGACTGCCATGAGAACTAAATATGATAAGGCGGAAGCAAATGTAAATAAAATCTGCAAAGTACTGGAGACACATCAAATCCAGCTGTTAAAAGATATTGCAATGCTGGATAAAATGTATGATTTGAATAAAACCTACTTTAAAGAACTGTCCATGTATGTTTTAGCCGGTAAAAAGAAGCTGGCTAAAGTACGTGAGGAAGAAATACCGGTACTTATGGATAAATCCACCCGCAGCGGGTTGCCGGAGGATGCCCAGGCCGTTAATGATCTGGTTGCTATCTGCAATCGGTTTGAAAAGAAAATACATGATCTGGAACTGACCAGAATGATATCCATACAGATGGCACCACAGATTCGTCTGGTACAGGGCAATGACACCTTAATGGCTGAAAAGATCCAGTCAACTCTGGTCAATACAATTCCCCTCTGGAAGGGTCAGATGGTTTTAGCTTTAGGTGTTACACACTCAGGACAGGCTGCAAGAGCCCAGAGGGAAGTAACCGATATGACCAATGAACTGTTAAAAAAGAATGCTGCTACGCTTAAAATGGCAACCATAGAGACAGCAAAGGAATCGGAGAGGGGTATAGTAGATATAGAAACCCTTCGTATCACCAACGAGTCCTTAATTACAACCCTGGATGAAGTTATGAGGATCCAGACAGAAGGTCACCAAAAGCGGAAAGAAGCGGAAGTTGAATTAAACCGTATTGAGAATGAACTGAAAAATAAGCTTCTTGAGATATCCAAGAATAAATAAGCATATCATTCATCAGAGTGTAAAAATGTGCTTAGAAAGCAGCCTGATCCCTTGTTATGCGGCAAATTGCCTGTAGCACTGGCCAGGCTGTTTTTATGTAATAAATACTTCCTTATATTAAGCAATACACGGAGACTGTTAGGAAAGAATATATATGGATGTCCTGAAGATAACAGATACATAGGATTTTATTAATTACATAGATTCGATGGTATCCACCATTCATGTGAAAGAGCAAGATAGGGAAAGGCTGCATAAACTACTCCGGTAGAAAATAATGCGAAAATAATTATACGGATATCTAAGGAATATGGCAGGTTTATATCTGTTTAACCCTGAAAACCAGCGCAGCCAGAGATTAAACTAAAAATAAGGAGAACAAAAGGATGAGAATGGAAGGAGCAAACTATATGCCGGAAGGAAAACCGAATCCGGTTGTAAAGGAAGGGGAATTTGCATTTGCTGTCATAGGCCTGGAGCATGGCCATATCGGGGGAATGTGTAATGGACTGATGGAAGCGGGAGCTGATTTAAAGTGGATATATGATCCGGACCCTAATAAGGCAGATGCATATCTGGCTAAATATCCACAGGCAAAAAGGGCCAGAAGCGAAGCAGAAATTTTAAATGATGATGAAGTACGCCTGGTAGCCGGTGCGGCGGTCACTTCAGAGCGATGTGCTCTTGGACTGCGTGTCATGGATGCAGGTAAAGATTATTTTACAGATAAAGCACCGCTTACCACATTGGATCAGTTGGAGGCAGCAAAAGCCAAAGTCAGGGAAACCGGTAAAAAATACGCAGTATATTTCAGTGAAAGGATTCATTCGGAAGATGCTGTCTTTGCCGGTCAGCTTATTGCACAAGGCGCTATCGGAAATGTGATACAGACCATAGGCATGGGTCCCCACCGGTTAAGTCCTCAGACAAGACCAGAATGGTTTTTCCAAAAGGATAAATACGGCGGAATACTCTGTGATATCGGCAGCCACCAGATAGAACAGTTTTTGTACTATACCGGTGCTAAAGATGCTGCTGTAGTCCGTAGTCAGATTGCCAATTATGCCCATCCGGATTATCCGGAACTGGATGATTTTGGTGATACTATGTTAACTGCCGACAATGGAGCCAGCGGGTACTTCCGGGTAGACTGGTTCACACCGGACGGCCTGTCGAACTGGGGGGATGGCCGGACTTTTATCCTGGGCACTGAAGGTTATATTGAGCTGAGAAAGTACTTAAATCTGACGGTAGCACCTCAGGGAGGCAGGGTTTTTCTTGCCAACCACAAGGAAGAAACCTATTATGATATTAATGGTAAAATTGGATATCCATATTTTGGACAGTTGATACAAGACTGCCTGCACCGTACGGAGAATGCCATGACTCAGGAACATGCCTTTAAAGCAGCAGAGCTATGTGTAAAGGCGCAGCTGCAGGCAGTAAAATTAAAATAAATATATATTGTACAGAATTAGGGGGAACCTAGGTTGAAAAATAACTTTTTCAACCGCAAGTTTGTGCTTGCGCACAACAAACTTGATATGCACAAAGAGCGTGTGCAAGAATAGAGGTTAAAATGAAACAAAATAAATATGATGATACTGTTTTTTTCGAAAAATACAGTAAAATGGACCGTTCGACAAAAGGACTTGCCGGTGCCGGAGAGTGGGAAACACTTGAGAAATTGCTGCCCCAATTCAAAGATAAAAGAGTCCTGGATTTAGGCTGCGGATTCGGCTGGCATTGCCAGTATGCCATGGAGCACGGAGCCAAGTCTGTTACGGGAGTTGATTTATCTGAAAATATGCTTCAGACTGCGAAAGAAAAAACGGACAAGAGTATTAATTATTTTAAAATACCCATAGAAGATATTTCTTTTGATAATAATTCTTTTGACGCGGTCATTAGTTCCCTGGCATTTCATTATATCGAAAACTTTCAGCCCGTTGCAGAAAAGATTGCCTCCTATCTTGTTCCCGGCGGTGAATTTGTGTTTTCTGCGGAACATCCGGTTTTTACCTCATACGGAAGCCAGGATTGGTATTATGATGAGGAGGGCAATATCCTACATTTTCCCTTGGACAGATATTTTTGTGAGGGAGTGAGAACGACGGATTTTCTTGGTGAGAAGGTTATTAAATACCACAGAACCCTTACCACTTATTTGAATATCCTGTTGCAGGCCGGTTTTGAAATAACCGGTTTTGCAGAACCACAGCCGCCGGAACATCTGTTAAAAACAGTGAAAGGTATGTCAGATGAACTGCGTAGACCGATGATGTTTATTATCAAAGCCAGAAAAAAATGATATTATCAAAGCCAGAAAGAAAATGATTGACACTTATTTACTGTATGTTATAATTAATAGACCAGTTGGTTTACCGGATATACGGCATATCAGGGTACCCGGAATCGGCAATAGGATACAGTTGACAAAGGTTAAGCACCAGGACCGCTGATTCATTATGAGTGCTAATACGCTAACTTTTGTGCTGTATCTTAAATAATAGAAGATAATAGGTGAGAATTCTTATGAATCGGGAAATTGTAGGAACAAAAGGAGAAAGATCAAGAGATCAGCTAGTAGAATGTGCAGCCCGCCTTTTTCTGGAGAAAGGGTATAATGCAACCGGTATTAATGAGATAATAAATTGTGCAGGTATGTCAAAGGGCTCCTTCTATTTTTATTTTTCCAGTAAAAAAGATCTGGCAATAGCCGTAACCGATTATTATACCACCAAAAGACTGAAGATCATTTCGGAGGCTGCGGCCGGCAGAAGCTGGGAGGCTTTTGTTGAAAAAATGGTCGGGGACATCATTGCAAGAGCAAAAGAGAAGAAGGGTTTTGGATGTCCCTTCGCAGTTATGGGAATGGAGACTGCATTCATTGAACCGGATATTGCATTAAGAAATCTCAATTCTTTAAAGGAATTAACATGTATTTTTGAAGAGGTATTGAAAAGATCCGGAGTTTCAGAGGAAAAAGCTCCCGGCTGTGCAAAACATTCTGCTGCACTTTATGAAGGTTATTTAATCTTTTATAGAATGAGTAAAGATATAAAAGTATTGAAAGAGCTTTTAGAAGATTTAAAAGCGTCTGTATAAATTAAGATTCGTGAAACCCCCATGAAGCATTGTATAAGTGCTTCATGGGGGTTTTGTCTTTGTTAATATTCATAGAAATTAAAAATCTTTTCTTGACAGTAAGAATAAATAATGATAATATAAATAGACCGGTCGGTACAAAATTAAAAAAAGGAGAGGAAAAAAATAATATGTTAAAGAATAGTCAAAGCAGAAAAAGGAGTCATTCACATGGTTTGGGCACATACCTACTTTTCAGTGCCATAATGGTATTTTTACTTACCGGATGTAGTAAATCCAATTCGTCAGAAACGAATGGAAATCCGGATGAAACAGATGCGGTCTCTTCTGCATCTATCGTTGATACTTCGGCAGCTTTTGAAAAATCCATCGGTGCAGACGGAAATTGGATCGTATGCCTTACGAAAGATCTTACGGCTGACAAGGAGCTGGTGGTTGACGGCGAATTTACTAATGGTAAAAAGGATGACAGCGGTAAAGATATAGTGCAGCGAAAAATAGCCTTATATGCCCAGGATGAGCAAAGGAATATAACAGCCAGATATACTCTGACGGTTCCCAGGCTTACAATCAAAAGTCCCAACGCTAGTCTGCAGCACGGTAAATTTGTAGGTGATGTAATAGTGGATGCACCCAACTTCCAGCTTATAGATAATGAAGTCGAAGGGAATATTTACTTTACCAGCCAGGAAGTAAAAGACACTTACACAATAGACGAAACAAGTTCCGTATCCGGAGTGCAGGAAATCCAAAAATAACCCAGGTACGCAGCAAATGAAACCGGTTTTGTAATGCAGTAACTTGGAAGAGCCTTGTAAAGCTGTAACCTGGAAGATTTTTAAAGCATACAGCTGAGTAAACCAAGCGTTTTATTCTTTTGGATGAGAGGATAACGTATGAATACAATTGAACAGTTAATACAGGAAAAAGCATATTCTCTAGGCTATGAAAAATGTGGCATTGTTCCACTAAAAGAGCTGCAGGGGTATGGGGAACGTTTTGAAGAGCGCATTCGGAAATTACCGGCTTCCGGACAAATATATGACCGGCAGAGAAGACTTGTCAATCCGTTGGAGAGTTATCCCTGGGCCAGATCTGTAGTCGTATTGGTAAACCGTTATGGCAAATACAAAATACCCGAACCTTTAAAAAACAGGATTGCCAGGTATTATTTAGTTGATCACCGCAATGATGAGAATGCAGAAGAACATAAGAATAACCGCATAATGGAAGAATTCATGGAAGGTCTGGGGCTCAGGATTGCCGGAGACCGTAAGTTTGGTATTGTCGGATTACGCTTTGCTGCCATGCAGGCCGGGCTTGGTATGGTGCGCAGGAATAATTTTTTCTATACTGAATCGGGTTCCTGGGTTAATATAGAAGCCTGGTTAACAGACCGGGATATGAGACTGACAGAGAAATCGGAGATACCGCCATGCCCGAAAGGCTGTAACCTTTGTATTCGTTCCTGTCCCACCGGTTCTTTATGTGAGCCTTTTACCATGCTGCCCAATACCTGTATTTCCTATCTGACCACCTTCGGAGGCCGAAACCTGACTGCGGAACCACTTCGTAACACCTTTCAGAAATGTATATATGGCTGTGATATATGCCAGGAGGTCTGCCCCATGAACAAAGGTAAATGGGAAGAAACAGAAGAGTTTCCAGGGCTGGAGGAATTAGCTCCTTATCTGACTCCCGAAATGATACTGGACATGGGAGAGGAGTTTTATAAAACAAAAATCCAGCCCAAATTCTTTTATCTGTCACCGGATGATTTATGGAAATGGAAGATAAACGTTCTAGTGTATATGAAAAATAATTATGAAGAACGTTATAAATCCTATATCCTATCTGCCTGCAGCAATTCACACGAGAAAATAAGGGAAATGGCACAACTTTTATGCCATGAATTAAATTTAACGGATAACTGCCATAGCGATACAGGAGAAGTCTTATGACACCCGAATCTGAAAACCTTGAAAGGCATCCTCCAGCGGTTTCATAACGATTTCTTTCTTTAAAGTGGAACCATCCGTCATTTTGATTTCTAACTGTATTGTTAATTTATCAGTCTGGTAATTGCCCGTCTCATCAACAGAGGCAGCAATTACCAGACCGTATTGACTCTTTCCCTGTTCTTCATAAGTGACAGTATAGGAACTTCCTATCAGCTTTGTTACTGAGGCAGTATCCTCATTTTCACCATAAAAGCCATAAATAAAATTTGCATCGGTGCCTGCTCTGTAATTATTGTATTCATCTGTGGGGATGTTAATATTTTCTACAAAGTAAGCTTTTGCATGGAGCCGGTTATTCATGGTTACTGTCTGGTCATTGCAGGTAAAGGTAATCGTTTCTATATTTTCACCTATACATGCGAAATTAATATTATAATTCACGAAGGAATCGTACATATTTCCCTTGCTGTCTATGGAAGAACCTCCAATTAAAGGATTGGCAGTTAACTCTAAGTCTATAAAATCCTTGGTAAGTGTTATTTCTTTTTCAGCTGCGTATACATTGATTGATATGTCAGGTGTTTCACGGGAGACATTCATTAGGATTAAAGCAAATATTACACCAAACAGGAGCGGAATCAATTTTACAGCCTGCAGTTTTCTTCTCTTACAGGTATTTTTCTTTAATAGATCCTCAGTTTTCATTTTTTTTACATTAATTTCAGACATCGATTTTTTATATTGATCCATATTCATATTCAACCTCCAAAATAGTTTTTAAAATTTTACGTCCTCTGTACAGCCGGGACCTTACTGTATTTTCATTCAGCTTCAGAATTGTGCCTATCTGGGAAACTGACAATTCTTCATAATAAAACAGATGAATCAGAAGCCTGTATTTTGTCGGAAGTTCCATAACCGCATAAAATACGTCATGTTTATCCGGTTCGTAAAAGGGATAAATATCTTCCAGAGTTATTTTTCTTGAGTTCCATAAAGAACGATAAAATTTATTGCATTCATTGATAGTTACTCGGATTAACCATGCTTTTTTATGTACATCACTTTCAAAATCGGTTGAGTCTGTCATGTATTTGATTAAAACATCCTGCAGGATATCCTCCGCAGTATCTTTGTTTTTTGTATAGGACAGAGCAACTTTAAAAATAGTGTCAGAATATATTTCAATGGTATGATTGATGTTTTCATGGGTACGCATTAATGTATTTTTCATAGGAACCTCCCTTCATCTATAATATCCTTTAGAAGCTTAAAATGTTGCATCCTGGCTCAAATAAATAAAAACCTATTTCATTATGAACATTGTTTGTGTGCATAATCTTATTGCTCCAATTGATATTTGATAACAAGTTTGACATATAATTTACTGGTATGATAACCGGTTTGGATGATATCTTACTAGGATTATCCTCATTCCACTATCATTGTATCATAAGTTTGGGAACAGGTAAAATTAGGAAGAAGGTAGCTTCGTTTCATTGAATTGATAATGTAAGGGGCAGATAGGAAGGTTGAATAATATAACGTTGAAATATATAAGTAAAAAAAGTGGCCCTTGTAGTTTCAACAAGAGCCACTGATTATTATTACACCTGAATAGTTTGATTCATTTTTCCTAAATTATCCCCTTAACACCTCTGACTAATAATATGTTGGAGCTGCTATACAGGAATCCATATATTCCAACAGCTGGTTGATTCCGAAAACCGGTACTCCGGCAATGCTTTGAATCAGATTGGTAAATGGTGCAAAGTTGGTACATTCCAGTAAGATTGCGCCGGTGTCGGGATATTGCTCCATATGTCTCTTGGTAAGCTCACGAATACAATCTTCCAATACTTCCAGATCTTCTTCCAGATTGTCATGGATAAAAAGTCTGGTAAATGGAGAGTTGTCCGGCATGCCGCTTACTACAACAGGAATGTCCTTACTGGACCAGCCCAGTTGTTTAAAAGTATCATCGGTGATAAGCTCAGCCTTTTCGGTAAAAATACCGATTTTTAAACTGCTGTTTAACATGGTGCGGATAAAGGGAGCCAGAATTAAAGTATTGGTAAACACGGGAATGGTAACGGCATCAGCCAGCTGTTTCTGAAACCCGGTCAGAAAGCTGCAGCTGGTGGTGATAGCCCGGCAGCCTTCTTTTTCCAGTTCTTTTGCAGCCTCAATAAAGGGTGCCAGGAGTAATTTTTCGGCATTGGAGGCATTCAGCTTGTCGGTAGAAACATTTCTCACCGTATAATATCTGACCGGGACTTTGTAAGTTCTGGCATTGCCGATATCTCCGATCAGTCTCGGAAAAACTGTGTCCATCATCAGGATTCCTATATATTGTCCATAACTTGTATATCCGCCTTTTATTTTCATAATTGGTTCCCCTTTCCGGTTCTTTCTTCTGTGATGAAATCCTGTTATCCCATACCTATTCTGGGGCAGGATTTCTTTTCATTTTCTGAAATCAAGATAACATACCCATATCTAAAATGTAAAGAGCCGTAAAGAACAAATTAAAAGAGTAGTCACATTGCAATAAAATGTGTACAAACTGTCCATGTCACAGGTGGTCTGTCAGAAAGCAAAGTAGTCGTGGAAAAGCAGAGATATGGACATATATAGCCTGGCATAATAATCATCGGGATTTATACCGCATAAATCATATATTTTATCCAGGCGTTTTTGCAGGGTGTGGCGGTGAATATAAAGCCTTGAAGCTGTCTTGGAGGCATTACAGTTATCTGCCAGATAATATCTTAAGGTCTGTACATAGTTGGTATGATTGATACGGTCATAGTTAAGCAGAATCTGTAAGGCTTGGTTGTCCGATACAAATGAGTGCTCATTCTGATGGAGAATACCGAACATTTTAATAAAGGTCATATTATCGTAAGAACATACGCCTCTTTTGGCATGCAGGGCTCCTAACAGATCCGTGCACTCCGTAACATGTTCGAAAGCCAGATTTAATGCCTCATAGGATTTTAACCGGTCAACGCCCACATAATAGTTAATACCCTGCTGCTCTGACAAAAAGGTAAGTTCTATGCTGAAATCATAGATCATGGAAAGATATTTGCTCTCGTTTTCAAAAATCATTAAAAAGGCGGCAGTACCGTTTTTTGTAGTCTGGTACTCGCAGGCATCGGCCCGGTCCGTTAAATAGGATTTGATCCGGTTCATACAACCGGCAGCGGTTGCTTCGCTGACGGCATACAGATTAATGGGATGGATATAAAACAGATGGGCGGCTTTTCTTGTGTCCTCCTCAAATAATTCTACAGCATATAGCTTTAATGCTTCCTGGATAGCCTGAAACATAGATTTTGCTGCTTCATCCGATATTTCATTTTCTGACTTGCCGGCATTTATTTTTTGAATCAAAATACGTAGAATATCCGAAAAGGTGAGATTTCTGGGAATCTCCATTACGGGAAACCCCAGACGGTCGGATTCGTCCAGAATATACTGAGGTATCTCGTCAACATAGTATCCGGTCTGTATAGCAATACCGCTTACACCGTTATTCTTTAGAGTTAAGATTAAATCCTGATACAGTTTTTGTTCCTGCAGATTATAACCGGTGGTTACTAAAAGTTCTCCCCGCTGTACCGAATCCGGTGAATCTAAAATCTCCATAACATTGACCCAGGATATTATATTATATTCTCCTGCAAAACCGGCGGCAAGCCTTACTCCCCTAAGTAATTGACTATCAACGATTTGTTTTATATTTAAACTCATACCTACACCACACTTTCCGTCATGTGCCGTTGAAGCGGCATATCAAATCAGGGTCATCACAGTTAAATTTACGAAACTGTTTTACTAAGAATACAGCCAAAACAAGTGATTCGTCAATAATATATTTTATTTGCCATTACCTTAATGTCACCAATATTACTTTTTGTCTCCTGCCAATCCGTACATCCGGCCCTGAACAATCAGTTTTCCGGCAACTCTGGTTAAGTGGACATGATGTCCACTTAACCAGACCAAATCAGTACAGTGTGCTTATTGTAAGAAATTAAGGGGCCTTTTATACTTGCTTATATCAAATAGAAAAAACGGAGGTGCTGCATGGGATATAAGATTTTAATTACGGAACCTATCAATAACAAAGGGATTGAATTTCTGATAGAACAGGGCTATGAGCTAAAGATGGGTTCCGGCATAACAGAAGAAGTGCTTATAGCGGAAGCTGCTGACTGTGACGGTATTCTTACCCGTAACGGCAATATCACGGAAAAAGTCCTTACCTCGTGTAAAAACCTAAAGGTAGTATCCATGCATGGTGTAGGCGTTGATTGTATTGACGTGGAAGCCGCTACGAAGCTGGGAATCCAGGTAACGAATGCTGCCCAGTCGAACCAGAGATCTGTTGCGGAATATGCGGTTGGTCTGATTCTGATGCTTGCCAAAAAATCCATTCATTACAACAATGGACTAAAGAGCGGGGATTTGGAAGTCAGAAAACTGTATGGCAGTGACGTAAGCGGTAAGACACTGGGAATCATCGGCATGGGGAATATCGGAACCCAGGTAGCCCACATCGCTTCCTATGGTCTTAATATGAAAGTAATTGGCTATAACAGAAGACTTAAGGGGAAGAAACAGACGGATTACGGTATACTGACCGGTGATATGGACGAAGTAATTTCCTCTGCGGATTTCTTATCCCTCCATTTGCCGGGAAGCCCTTCCACCAGACATATTATCGGTGAAAGGGAATTGACTTTGATGAAGCCGGAGGCTTATCTGATTAATACCGGCCGGGGTGAAATTATAGATGAAGAAGCCTTAATTAAGGTCTTAAAGGAACATAAAATTAAAGGAGCCGCACTGGATGTATTTGAGGGTAATCTGCCGGGGTCAGACAATCCGTTGTTACATATGGAACATGTTATTGTTACCCCCCACACGGCAGCCTTTACCACAGAAGCCCTGGAGAGAATGTCATATCAGGCAGCTCTTGGTATCTCGGAAGTATTGGAAAAACGTCCGGTATCCTATCCGGTTAACCGGTTAAGTGACAGTTTTGAAGAAAATAAGGGAGTTACGGCGGTTATGAACTATTACCGCTATGAATTTGGAGATAAGTTCTGATTCTAGGAGGAAAGACATATCCCCGTTCCAAAACTTTGAAGGTATGAAAAGCATACGAGGAATGGAGGCAAAAAATGAAATCAATGCTGGATATGCAGGGTACCTTATTTTTGTTAATACTTGCAGGAATCTATGCCAGAAAAAAAGGTATCATTACGGGAGAGAACAGAAAGAAGTTCACAGATTTGATTATCGAGATCGTTCTGCCCTGTAATATTATTAATTCGTTTCTGATTGACTGGTCCTATGAAATTTTGGGGAACTGCCTGACAGTTTTAATTGCAGCTATTGTTACCCAGATTCTGTATGTGCTATTAAGCAAGCAGCTTTTTAAGAAAAGCAGCAAAGACAGACAGGCAGTTCTAAGGTATGCCATTATATGCTCTAATGCAGGCTTTTTAGGAAATCCTATTGTGGAGTCCGTATTCGGCAGCCAGGGGCTGTTATTTGCCTCGGTGGCACTGATCCCTCTCCGGTTTGCCATGTGGTCCTCCGGACTCAGCCTTTTTACGGTAACAAACGGAAAATCAACGGTGAAAAAACTCATGACACATCCTTGTATCGTAGCGGTATATATTGGTTTTTTTCTGATGCTTACCCAGATACAGCTGCCGGTCTTTATGCTTAAGACCCTGTCCGGCATCGGCGGCAGCAACACGGCTGTTTCTATGATCGTAATCGGTTCCATTCTGGCTGATATCCATGTGAAGGAAATTGCCAGCAAAGAACTGTTTTTCTATTCCTTTATCAGGTTGATCGCAATACCTGCCGGTATTTTTGCCATACTAAAGCTCTTTGGGGCAGATAGTCTGGTAACCGGTGTCATTGTCCTTCTCTCAGCCATGCCGGCAGGAAGTACTACGGTAATGCTGGCGGAGAAATACGACGGAAATTCTGGGTTTGCTTCCTCCTGTGTTTTTTTAAGTACCGTGCTGTCGTTGTTTACCATTCCTTTCATCAGTCTTTTTTTAATCTAAACAGAAATAAAGTAATTATGGCGTAGACAGTAATGCAGAATACACTTCTAAAGAAAGGTGAGGTATAAATGAAGGTCTTATTATTTAATGTAAATAAGGATGAAACAGAATATATTGTCCAATGTAATCGAAAGTTCGGATTTGATCTTACCCTGGCAGATTTTGATTTTAATTCGGCACCTTTGGAGAAATGCCGCAGGTTTGATGCTCTGTGGATTACTACCAACTGTAAGATTACAAAAGATAAGGCAGAAGAGCTGAAGAATGCCGGTATAAATTATATTGCATCCAGGGCGGCCGGTACGGATCATATGGATCTGGCTTCCATGGAAGCAGCGGGAATAAGAGGAGCCAATGTACCCCGATATTCTCCCAATGCAATAGCAGAGCATACGGTATGCCTGATTTTAATGTGCCTTCGCAACATGAAACGGGAACTTAATATGGTTGCCGGGTATGACTTTACTCTGAATGGCTTAAAAGGCCGGGAGCTTCGTAATATGACGGCCGGGGTAATCGGAACCGGAAGAATTGGAGCGGAAACCGTTAAGCTCTTAAAAGGCTTTGGCACCCGGCTCCTTGCCCATGATCTTTATGAGAATCCGGATATAACCGGCTTGGTTACTTATACGGACTTAGGGTCAGTTCTAGCGGAAAGTGATATTATTATTCTTCACTGCCCTCTGACAAAAGAGAATGAAAAATTTATTAATAAAGATGCTCTGGAAAAGATGAAAGACGGAGCAGTACTAATCAATACCGCAAGAGGCGGGCTGATGGATTATGAGGCGGTTCTTGAAGCCATTGAGAGAGGTAAACTAAGCAGCACAGCCTTTGATGTATATGACGGTGAGACACCTTATATCCGAAAAAAGGTAACACCGGATGCGTTACAAAGTGAGACGCTTAAAAAGCTGTTGGAAAGAGAAAATGTTATATATACGGCTCATATGAGCTTTTTTACCGATACAGCCATTGAAAATATGATTTTGACCACCTTTGAGAATCTGAGGGAATACGATGAAAAAGGATGCTGTTCCAATGAAATTACAGGTTTGAAGTAACTGCATATAGTTTTTAAGCACAGGTTTAACATACCTGTTAAGCTGGCTTATGTATGCCTGAATAGGCGGCGTGGCTTAGCTGGAAAAATATAGAGTATTGAACAGGAGTGTGATAGTATGAAACAGGATTATGATATCAATTCGGAATCCGGCCGGGTGAAGAAAGTAGAGCCTTCTCTGATCCGGACAGTCTTAAACCGGGTGGACGAATTAAGAAAAGACGGACAAACAATTATTGCCTTAAGTGCCGGGGAACCGGATTTTAATACACCTTCGGATATTAAAAAGGCAACGATAAATGCCATCAATCAGAATTTTACCCACTACAGTTCCAACCGTGGTTACGAAGAATTAAGAAAGAAAATTGCTGTAAAGACCAAGGAAGAGACCGGTGTTTCATATGATTACCGGACAGAAATCCTGGTGACCAGCAGCGGTGCGGAGGCTATCAACAATGCGATTCTCTCAATCATTGATGAAGGAGATGAAGCAATTGTGTTTTCTCCGGCCTTTGTGAACTATGAAAACATGATAAAAATCAGCGGAGGTACTCCGGTTATTATTGATTTGAAACCGGAAAACCAGTTTCAAATCGATGTAAAAGAAGTAGAAGCCTGTATAACGGAAAAAACAAAAATGTTGGTAATCAACAACCCCAATAACCCAACTGGAGCGGTTTATGACCGGAATACCCTGGAAGAACTGTGCAAACTGGCTGTTAAATACAATTTTATACTGGTATCCGATGAAATGTACAGCCGGCTGGTATATGAGGATACCGGTTTTCATTCTGTGGCAGTTTTTCCGGGTATGAAAGAGCGCGCAGTTATTATTAACGGTTTTTCCAAAACCTATGCCATGACCGGATGGAGATTAGGTTATATTACTGCCTGTGAAAAGCGGATTAATGCCATCTTAAAAATCCATCAGTACTCAACTACCTGTTCCCCAACCTTTATCCAGATGGGAGTAGCCAGGGGGATGGATACGGAGCGGACCAGATCAGAAATATCCGTTATGCTAAACACTTTTGCTGAGAGAAGAAGCAGATTGATAGAAGGGCTGAATAAAATCAGAGGACTCTCTTATGTAGTACCCCAAGGGGCATTTTATCTAATGGTGGACGTATCACATACAGGGCAAAGTGGAATGGAATATGCCGGAAGACTTTTAGAAGAAAAACACGTTGCGGTTATTCCAGCTGTCGGACTGGGAAAGAATTGTACTGATTTTATACGGCTCTCTTTTGCGGCATCGACAGAAAATATAACAGAATCTCTTGTAAGGATAAAGGAATTTACCGAATCTCTGGTAAAAAATAAGTAAGAAATATAGTTGATTGTACAGAATGTCCACTATATTTGTCGAAGAATGTACAATGTGGTAATTGTAAAGTCTGTTAACTTTATGTATACTCTTTTCAACCAAACAAACATATCATTTATATATTAAAAGCGAAGAAGCAAAAGTAATACTGCTGTCTTTGCTTTTTTTTTACAGGTAATAGGAACATATTTTGCCATGGAAATCCATTAAGGAACGTAAACTAAAATGTCAGCCGTTCCTTCGACAACCGTAAATGTATAACCGTAAACGTTATACTCAGCTATGACCTGGTAAAGCATTAACACAGAAGCAATGGAAATGATAAGACTAATCAACGAATCAGAAAGGCGGAGAGAAATGAAAATTATTATAACCGGAGGCGGCTGGGCTGGCTGTTCCGCAGCGTATTCTGCAAGAAAACAAGGAGCAGAGGTAATCTTATTAGAACGGACGGATTCCCTTCTTGGGACAGGCTTAGTCGGTGGTATCATGAGAAATAACGGAAGATTTACCGCAACAGAGGAAATGATCGCTATGGGCGGAGGAGAAATCTTTAGAGTAATTGATGAAAACTGCAGACATACGGATATCCGTTTTCCGGGACATGAACATGCAAGCCTTTACGATATAGCCAAAACCCCTCCTGCCATTACTAATTATTTAAAGGAAATCGGAGTCAAAGTGAAACTGCAGGAGAGGGTAGTAAAGGCAATAGTAACGGCCGGTATTATTGAAAGTATCGAGACGGCGGGGGGAACAATCTACGAAGGGGATGCTTATATCGATACCACCGGAACGGCCGGTCCTATGAATAATTGCAGCAAGTACGGTAACGGCTGCGCTATGTGTGTACTTCGTTGTCCCAGTTACGGCGGAAGGGTCAGTCTTGCAGGTATCTGCGGTGTTAAGGAGAAAACCGGTAAAAAGGATAACGGTTCGGTGGGGGCTATGAGCGGTTCCTGTAAGCTCTATAAAGAGTCCCTGGCCCCGGAAATAGCGGAGACCTTAAGCAGTACCGGAGTAGCCGTAATCCCATTGCCGGAAGAGTTCATTGAAAATCATTTAAGCGTAAAGGCCTGCCAGCAATATGCACTGAAGGAATTTGCGGAGAATATTATACTTCTTGATACAGGCCACGCTAAATTAATGACTCCTTTTTATACCCTGGAGAAACTTCATAAGATTCCCGGTTTTGAAAATGCACGATATGAGGATCCTTATGCCGGAGGAAAAGGTAATTCAATGCGGTATTTTGATATGTCGCCCAGGAATAACGCATTAAAGGTGGAGGGACTTAAAAATCTGTTCTGTGCCGGAGAAAAGGCAGGTCTATTAGTCGGACATACGGAAGCCATCGTAACCGGTGTCCTTGCCGGATATAACACCGTAAGATATTTAAAAGGGAAGACCTTATTGGAACTGTCCAGAAAAACTGCCATCGGTGAAGCCATTGCCTTTGTAAACGAAGAAATGGAAACCGTACAGGGGATGGGCAAAAAGTACACGTTTTCCGGCTCGGTATTGTTTGAACGGATGATAGAACATGGCTTATATGAAACCGATGTGGATAAGATCGAAGAGTATATCAAGAAAGAAGGGTTATTAAATATTTTTGCATCCTAGACTGAACTGATTGGGCAAGCTTGCACTTATCAGGCATAAAAGAAAGAGAGGAAACCCCATATGGCGCTTACATCACTGCATATTGCTTACATCATTATTACCATTATTATACTGGTTGCACTGCTATTTAAAAAAGAAATTGTTATTCCCTGTGTTGCCGGTACGCTTATCATTGGTTTCATTTACTCAGGCAGTATCGTCAAATCAGTTCAGATATTGAACAATGCACTGATTAATTCCTGTATTGAACTGCTTAGTATCGTTATTGTAATAGCATTGGTTGTTTCAATGTCCAAGGCGATGATCGATCTGGGAGCGGACGAAATAATGATACGACCGGTCAGAAAGATTATAAAGAATAATAAGTTGGCTTTCTGGATAATCGGATTTACCATGTTGATTGTATCCTGGCTCATCTGGCCGTCTCCCGCGGTAGCTTTAATCGGAGCACTTTTACTTCCCGTTGCCGGCGAAGTCGGACTTCCTGTAATCTGGGCAGCAGTAGCAATGAACATCTTTGGCCACGGTATCGGTCTATCTTCCGATTTTGTAATCCAGGGAGCTCCTTCCATAACGGCAGCCGCGGCCGGAATCGATGCCAATGCAGTAATGAAAGCAAGCATTCCTCTCTGGCTTACCATGTCGGTGGTTACGGCAAGTGTTGCCTTCTTTATGATGCTCCGGGAAATGAAGTTAAATAAAGGAGCAGAGGCCACTGTAAAAAAAGCTTTGGTTATAAAAGAAATACAAAAACCAAGGCTTGCCAGATTAGTTGCGGTATTGATGCCGCTTTCCTTTATCGGCGATATATTTATCATGATACAATTTAAAATTAACGGCGGGGATGCTACGGCGCTTGTTGCCGGTACCGCTTTAATTCTTACCTGTGTTATAACGATTCTGGATAAAGGAATCGGACAGGCTCTGGAAAAGGCTACGGATCATATAAAAGAAGGATTTAAATTCGCAATGAAAATCTTTGCACCGGTTATTGTCATTGCCGCCTTCTTTTTCATGGGAAGTGAAGGTTTCGCTCAGAAGGTACTTGGAGAAAATGCAACCGGACTTCTGAATGATATCGGACTCTGGATTTCCACCCACATACCTTTGTCCAAACTTACTATGATACTGGCGGAAACGTCAGTTGGTGTAATTACCGGGCTGGACGGTTCAGGTTTCTCAGGTCTTCCCTTAGTTGGTTCCATTGCCCAGACCTTTTCTTCCATGGGTAATATACATATAGCATCCCTTGCAGCACTTGGGCAGCTCGTAACCGTCTGGGTCGGCGGCGGAACCATTATACCCTGGGGAGTAATTCCGGTGGCAGCCATATGTGGAATTGAAGCCACAGAATTGGCAAGAAAGAATTTAATTCCTGTTTTATGCGGATTTGGAGCAACAATTATTGTAGCGATGTTCCTGGTATAAGAATATTCCTGTTTCATTTCTCATGCATGACCAGCAGCCGAATGTTTATCGGAGGCTGGTCGTTCTATTTGCAGTAAAACCCTGATCATTATGTTAAAGCGCTGAGAATGAAATTTTACCTTCTTACATAAATTAGTACGGGGAGGGGGTTGTATGTCTGATTCTAATGTAACGAAGCTAGCATTTGCCGATTCTTTAAAAAAACTAATGGGAAAGAGAAACTTCAGCCAGATTAGTGTAAGGGACATTGCCGGTAACTGTGGTCTTACGAGGCAATCTTTTTATTATCATTTTAGGGATAAATATGATCTTATGAACTGGATTTATTCTACGGAGACGATAAAATATAGGATTACCGGAAGTATGGATAGACGGCTGGACGGATTAAAGGATTTATGCACGTATATGCGAAGAAACCGGGCATTTTATGTGAATGCACTAAATACTTCAGGCCAGAATTCATTTCAGGAGTTTTTACATGATTATATTCGTGATTTTATATCAGACGGACTGGTAAGTACAACAAACATGGAGGAAAACCAAGAAAACAACAGGTTTATAGCGGAGGTCACAGCCATAATTTTTGTCGGTATTACCCTGCGGTGGATAAATGGAGATATGAAGGAAGACCCTTCGGAATATATAGTTAAGCTAAAAGGTTTATTTAACGGAAGTATACTACTGGAATAGCTGTAATGATATACATGTTTACGATCATGATATAAAGCTTGGGGATAAAAATAACACAGGTTTTACAGTAAAATGCAAGTGTATAGATTTTTTACACTTGCATTTTTTGTCTAATTACATATGGGAAGCATTGTGCTACACTGAAATATATAGGATTTTTCAGAGGTAATTATGATTAAAGAGAAAGTAAGCTCAGCTGTAGTTAATCTGGCATACACGTATCTTAATGCCAATCCGGAGCAGCATATGATAAAATTGCTGCAGCTGGTTGATAAATTGGACAGAAAGGATATTATTAAAGATCAGCGGGAGGCTTTCCGCAAAACCATTATAAATAAAGATAGTATTTGGCACAGCCTTATCTTAAGTTTGTGGGAGGACATTGATCCCGGGGTAAGAAAGACCTTTTTTAAAAACTTTATATTCAATGCCACGTTATTTAGTAATAAACAACATGATAGGTTAAAAGAAAAATACGGCTGCAACATACCCTGGGCTATCCTCTTGGATCCAACCTCGGCCTGCAACTTAAAATGCACCGGCTGCTGGGCGGCAGAATACGGCAGTAAGATGTCTATGGATTTTAGTACCCTGGACAGCATTATTGAACAGGGTAAAAAATTAGGAGTTCATTTCTATGCATACTCAGGGGGAGAGCCTCTTGTACGTAAAAAAGATATTATTAAACTTTGTGAAAAACATAAGGATTGTATCTTTACCGCATTTACCAATGGGGTCCTCATTGATGAAAAGTTTGCTGATGAAATGCTTCGGGTAAAGAATTTTATACCGGGTATTAGTGTCGAAGGTTTTGAAAAAGAAACGGATTCACGGCGGGGAGCCGGGACTTATAAAGCCGTCGTACGAGCAATGGAGATCTTAAAGAGCAGAAAACTGGCGTTTGGAGCCTCCTGCTGTTATACCAGGCAGAATACGGAGATAATTGGAAGTGAAGAATTTTTAGACGATTTAATTGCCAAAGGAGCTAAGTTTGCCTGGTTTTTCACTTACATGCCCGTAGGAGCAGAAGCCGTTCCGGAACTTATGGTTACGGCAGAACAGCGCGAATTTATGTACCGGCAGATCCGTCAATTCCGCAAAACCAAACCACTGTTTACCATGGACTTTTGGAATGACGGCGAGTTTGTGGGCGGCTGCATTGCAGGCGGAAGAAGATATCTGCATATCAATGCGGGCGGTGATATTGAACCCTGTGCTTTTATCCATTATTCGGATTCTAATATCCATGAGAAATCTCTTCTTGATGCACTTCAATCCCCTCTGTTTATGCAGTATTACAATAACCAGCCCTTTAACAGTAATCATTTGAGACCATGTCCGCTCCTTGACAATCCGGAAAGACTGGTTGAGATGGTTAATGCGTGCGGAGCGGTATCTACGGATTTTATCAAGCCTGAGAATGTGAATGACTTGAAGCTAAAATGTGAGGATACTGCCAGTATATGGGCAGAGACCGCGGATCGAATCTGGTCGGAAGGCCATCCCTGTAATAAATGCAGGAATACTATAAATAAAGCGTGAATTTAACGGTATTAATTGGATTCACACAATACCGGCTGCTTATTACTCAGGGTGTGAAATAAATAGATTTCACACCTTGATTTGTGGAGTATGCCATCTGCCGGAAAATGGTTTATACAATGGGAGCTGGTATGATTTCGATTGAATTGACGTATGACTCGATATAAGCTATCATTAGACTGAATTAACAGGTTAAATAGGAAGAACAGGGAAGATACTTTGCGGCAGCTATGCTGGTCGGACGGCAGAAAGGATAATAAATTGCAGCAGGAGGGAGCTTGAACTATATATAGAGTACCTCCTTAAGGAGAAGAGAACCCAGTTGGATTAATATGATTTCATGAAAAGAAGGGACAGGAATATGGCAAAGGGTATATTTTTTGAAAAAGTATACGATATTGTTTCTAAAATACCGGAAGGACAGGTGGCTACCTATGGGCAGATTGCATTAATGGCTGGAAACCCTTATGCATCCCGGATAGTTGGCTATGCAATGCATGGTGCCCCGCCAGAACGAAATCTGCCCTGTCACAGAGTGGTAAATAGAGAAGGCAGATTATCACCGGCTGCCGTTTTTGGCGGAGAAGGCAGACAAAAGGAGATGCTTTTGAGAGAGGGGATAACATTTAAAGAGAATGGATATATAGATATGGACAAGCATTTATGGAAATTTTACGTGTAAAAGGTAAATCTATGCTTTATCAGAGGAACTCTTTGGTTCCAGCCCGGAAAGTGCATAAGAAATCAGTTCTCTGGTATAGGATTCATCAATTCTGTCTCCGGTTATCAGCAGCCGGTAAAAAATCGGCGCAAAGATCAGGTCGATACAAGGCTCCAGCTCCAGATCCTTTCTTAGCTCACCTCTTAAAACACCACGTTCCAGAATCCTGTGGGAGATAAGCCGGCGGGGATTAAAATATCTGACACGGTATTCCTCCGCAATATTGGCATCATGCTGGCCTTCCGCAATAAGTTCTGTAATAACCTTACCGCTGGGACTGGTAATAAAAGACGCCAGATTGTTTACCTGTATAAAAAGATCGTCTTTAACAGAACCGGTATCGGGTACTAAAAGCAGAGCTTCGGTTGCGGCAAAATAGCCGTCTACGACAACAGCCGCTTTAGTGGGCCACCATTTGTAGATGGTAACTTTACTTACACCGGCTCTTTCCGCAATCCCTTCAATCGTAACCATTTTAAAGCCATTCTCCAGTAAAAGCTCGTAGGAAGCAGTGAGAATGGCTTTTTTCGTTTCTTCACTACGGGGGCGTCCCGGTTTTTTATTCATATAAACTCCAATCTGCGCATCGAGGCGCATATACAAATCGATAATATTGCTAAGGTATCAAATAGTAAACGGCGTGAAACAAAAAACAGCAGTACAAAGCAGCAAAAAAGTACCCTTTGGGTTTGACACTTAAAACGATAAGTGAACGAGAGCCTTATTTATTCTCTAAAACTATCAGTATTATACTACTAAATCAAATGAAATAAAAGTCTTGACAAAAGTGAACGCAGCGTTTATTATTTAAAAAGCTGTTATAGCAGAATGTAATTTGACTAGAGAATGGAGGATTTTGTATGAAGAATGAATTGTTAGGAGAAAAAAAGATATCGCGTATGCTAATACTGTTGTTTGCCGGTGCATGCGGACTGATTGTTGCAAACCTGTATTATGCGCAGCCACTGGTTGGTCCAATCAGCGAAGCAGCCGGTATTCCTTCCGGTGCGTCGGGACTGATTGTGACTATGACGCAGCTTGGCTACGCGGCAGGTTTATTATTTCTAGTACCGCTAAGCGATCTGCTGGAAAACAGAAAACTGATTATGTCAGTACTGATTATTGCTGTTGTAGGGCTGGCGGCTGCTTCTATGGCCAGGAATGCGGCAATCTTTTTTATAGCTGCAGTTTTAATCGGACTGGGTTCCGTAGCGGCCCAGATACTGGTGCCCTTTGCAGCGCATCTGGCACCTGCCGGACAAAGAGGTAAGATAGTGGGCAGTGTTATGAGCGGCCTTCTGCTTGGAATCATGCTGGCCAGACCGGTATCCAGTCTTATAACCGGTATATTTGGCTGGCAGGCTGTATTTGTAATCTCTTCCGTACTTATGGCAGCATTGATTCTTTTATTAAGATTTCTGCTTCCAAAAAGAACTCCAAAACCGACGGATAATTATCCGGCTATTATTAAGTCTTTGTGGCACATCTTAAAAACCACCCCGGTTGTCCGCAGGAGATCGTTATATCAGGCAGCCCTCTTTGGCAGTTTCAGCTTATTCTGGACAGTAGTACCTTTATGGCTGGCGGAGCATTTTCATTTAAACCAGAAGGAAATTGCTGTTTTTGCATTAGTAGGAGTCGGTGGTGCAGTTGCAGCGCCGATAGCGGGCAGACTGGCAGACTGGGGATATACCAGGAAGCTAACAGGGATTGCATTTGTTACGGCGGCGGCATCTTTTGCTATCACCCATGCTTTTGGAGGAAGTCAGAAGCTGTCTCTTATCATTTTCTGCATAGCGGCAATTGCCCTGGATATGTCGGTGAGCGGTAATCTGGTTCTGGGCCAGCAGGCGATCTATGCTTTAGGGGATGAAATCAGAGGAAGGGTAAACGGTCTGTTTATGGCGCTGTTCTTTGGCGGCGGAGCAATCGGCTCTGCCGTAGGAGGGTGGTCCTACGCTATGGGAAAATGGACGGCGGCCTCTTTCATCGGCTTTGGTATGCCGGTTCTTGCATTCCTTTATTATCTGACTGAGAAGAAGGGAAAAGATAGATCCTAATAAATGAAAAGCAGATAGATATAAGAAAAAAGTACCGGTTTCCAAAACAGGAGACCGGTACTTTTTAATGAACGAGGAAACTCCTCCGAATTCCCTTTATAGGATTCGAGAGTCAAAAGGCAATTTTGAGTTCTGAATGAATACAATGTATATATATTCATAAAATATACGTATTGGAAGCTTTTGATACTAAATTCCTATATAAGCAAAAAGCCCAACCATTTGGAATGCATGCAGTGATAAGTAATTTTTGATACTGTGTAACTAAATGTCCCCAGGCATTGTAAGGTCAGGAATAATGGTAAATTAATGCAAAAATTAGTGTACAAGCCCTGTACAATATGTTTTGAGAGGATTATAATGTTAATAATTATATTAGTCTGAATTCAAAGCCGGATTATAAGCAGCCGGCGCTTCAAACGAAGGAGGGAAATTGGATGGATTTACAGCCCCATATCAGGCTGTCTGTAAAAGACAGTGCAAAATACGCTGTTTTACCGGGAGATCCCGGCAGAATTGACCATATTAAAACCTTTTTAACAGATGCAGAAGAACTTGCCTATAACCGGGAGATACGCAGTGTTAGCGGATATTATAAGGGCATTAAAGTTTTGGCAGTCTCCACTGGAATGGGTGGTGCTTCCACCGGTATTGTAGTAGAGGAACTGCATAATATCGGAGTGGAGTATATGATACGGATCGGAAGCTGCGGAGCGCTGGATTCTGCTATGAAGCTTGGGGATTTACTTGTTGTTAACGGTGCCGTCAGGGATGAAGGAACATCCAAAGCATATATTAAGGATATTTTTCCTGCTATACCGGATACAGAGTTAATGATGAATGTGCTGCAGGCTTGCAAGGAGTTAAAGGTTCCTAACTTTATCGGAAAAGCCAGGAGTCATGACAGTTTTTATACGGACAGGGAGGAGGAGATAGACCGCTATTGGTCGGAAAAAGGAGTAAAAGGTGCGGACATGGAAACAGCCGCCCTGTTTGTTATCGGTTCCTTAAGAGGAATTAAAACGGCTTCGGTTTTAAACACGGTTGTGGAATATAACGGGAACCTGACAGAAGAAATCAACAGTTATGTTGATGGTGAAGCTTCGGTAAAGCAGGGTGAGAGCTATGAAATACAGGTCGCACTGGAAGCATTTGTAATGGAGCATATGAGAGAAAAGGAGAGATTAGGTTGAAAAAACAAGAACTTTTTTCAACATCCTGATTTGAATGTGTGCTAAAGCACACAGAAGGGAGTTAAAATGAAAGGTAAATTATGGTCATTACAGTTTAATACGGTAACGCTGGTGTTAATACCTGCGGCAATCGGCATTAATTATTTGGGCAAATTATTTGCAGGGGTTTTAAAACTGCCTCTCTGGCTGGATTCTATCGGAACCTGTCTGGCAGCAGTGCTGGCAGGGCCAATTGTTGGTGCCATCTGCGGCGCGGCCAACAATATTATTTATGGCCTTACCATGGACCCCATATCAACAGTTTATGCCCTTACCAACATCGGTATCGGTATAGCGGTGGGTATCCTGGCATATAAAGGCTTTATGAAAAATATAAAAGGCGCAATCCTTACCTCCCTTGTAACCGGACTGGTAGCCGTTATTATATCCACACCGCTGAATGTAATCTTCTGGGGAGGCACTACCGGTAATATCTGGGGAGATGCTTTATATGCCTGGGCGGTTGCACAGAACATCCCGGTATGGATTGCTTCTTTTCTGGACGAACTTGTAGTGGATCTGCCTGATAAGATTGCTGTGGTTATATTAGTATTTTTAATCTGCAAGAGTCTGCCAAAGAGTCTGATTTCTTTATACCAGAGAGATGAGAATATTGAAAGCCTGGATTAAGGATTAGGGCAATAGCCGGCTGGAAACGGAACCGCGGGTTTTACAGTAATGCAGAGCAGTTTGTTATAATATATCGTTTAATTGTAACGGATAAATAAGGAGAGAACCGGACAATTTTTGTATCCGGTTTTCTTCATTTTAAATATGCAGGATTCAGGAGATGGGAGCAGACATGAAAAGCATCAGTTTATACGTAGATAAAAAAACAGTACTAAACCGGCTTGCACCGGAGAGTAAGCTTTTATATATTGTGACGGCGGTTGCGATGCCTGCCCTCCTTCACAGCAGAGGGGCCGTACTTGGCTTTATTATTTTAAGCATTCTATTATTATCCTTTGGAAAGGTGTTAAAAAGAACACTGCCAATCCTAGGTGTATCAGGGTTTGTACTGTTAACGGTACTCATTATTCAGGGAATATTCCGTGCGGGTAATACGGTACCGCTTTTTCACCTGGGACCGGTCACCTTTTATAAAGAAGGAGTGTCCTTTGCAGTCGGAATCTTACTTAATGTAATAAATATATTATTGAGCTTCTCTGTTTTAATCCTTACTACAAAACCTTCGGATATGATTGAAAACTTTATCCGGAGAGGCTTTTCGCCAAGGTTTGGGTATGTATTTATTTCAGTATTTCAGATTATACCCCAGATGACGGAAACCATGAGCACGATTACAGATGCACAGAGAAGCCGGGGAATGGAAACGGAAGGGAACCTGTTTGTCCGGATCAAAGCATTTATCCCTCTTATTTCGCCGGTTATCATGAGTTCACTGATTAATACCAGGGAGAGAGCGCTGGCACTTGAGGTCCGGGGATTTAATTCCAAGCATAAGAAAACCTTTTTAAATGAAGAGAGAAAAACCGGCGCGGATATCTATATACAGATCGGACTGATACTGTGTATTCTGGCAGCTTTGGTATGGAGGATAATAATATGGCTGGCATAGTAATCGAACATTTAAAGTACAGGTATCCCGGAAGCGGTGAATTGGCTCTTAATGATATATCATTTACCGTAAGACCGGGTGAATTTCTTGGAATTATAGGCAGGAATGAATCCGGAAAAAGCAGCCTCTGCCAGGCGGTGGCAGGGTTGATACCGGGCTTTTACAAAGGTGCTTACGGCGGAAAGGTGCTCATCGATGAGATCGAAGTTAAGACGGTTGATGTGGATGAACTATGCCAAAAGGTTGGTATTATCTTTCAGAACCCTTTTAACCAGGTGACCGGCTCCAAGCTAACGGTCTATGAAGAAATTTCTTTTGGACTTGAAAATATGGGCATTGAAAGAAATGAGATGAAAAGACGAATCGACGAAGCCATGGAACTGCTGGATATCAGTAAATACAAAGACCGTTATCCTTTTGACCTGTCCGGCGGACAGATGCAGAGAATGGCCATTGCCAGTATAATTGCCATGAAACCGGAGGTAATTATTTTGGATGAGCCGACCTCTCAGTTAGACCCTCAGGGTAGGGATGAGGTATTTCAGGCTGTGCAGAAATTAAGCAGACAGGGGATTACCATTATACTGGCGGAGCACAATATGGAAAAGATAGCCCAATATTGTGAGCGGGTAGTTTTGCTGGATGGGGGAGAACTGATTGCCGTAGACACACCTCAGAGTATTTTTTCCAGAGCTGACCTTACGGAACATGGAGTGGAAGCACCGGTATACACGCAGATCTGCAAAATTCTGGGTCTGAAGAACAAAGTAACCGGCTATTATCCGGTAACTCTTGCAGAAGCAAGAGAATTATTTCTTTCAGAAGGGAGGGATTTTAACCTATGAGTATACTTGAAATAAAAGACCTGCATTTTTCCTATGGGCAGGATGAGGAAATCTTAAAGGGTATAAACCTTACTTTTGACCAGTCTTCAACGGCTATTATCGGTCAGAACGGTGCCGGTAAAACTACCTTTGTGAAGTTATTAAAAGGCCTGCTAAAGCCGCAGCAGGGTGAAATTTTATACAACGGCAAGTCCATTAAAGACCTGACCGTAGCCGGGCTTGCCAGGCATATCGGCATGGTTTTCCAAAATCCCAATGATCAGATATTTAAAAATGTAGTACTGGAAGAGGTTATGTTCGGGCCTTTACAAATCGGCATGGATAAAGAACTGGCACAAAAAAAAGCCCTTTTGGCTTTAGAGATGACAGGACTCTTAGAAGAGAAAAATGCCAATCCCTATGACCTGGGGCTCTCCAGAAGAAAACTGGTGGCAATTGCTTCCATCCTGGCCATGGATACACAGGTTGTTATACTGGATGAACCCACCATAGCCCAGGATTATGCCGGTAAAGAACGGATTAAAAATATAATACGCAGCCTCCGTGAAGAGGGAAAGACGGTTATCACTATTATTCACGATATGAATTTTGTTGCCGATGTATTTGAACGGGCAGTGGTATTTGCCAATGGTAAAGCAGTCCTTGATGATAAGGTTAAAACGGTGTTTATGCAGAAAGAAGTCCTGGATATGGCATATCTGGAACAGCCTGATATTGTGAAGCTTAGTCTGGAACTTAAATTTAGGGAAACCTATCTTAATACCGCGGAATTTATCCGTTTAAGCCAGGAGTTGCAATAATTTTTAAAACAAAAGAATATACTTAAAAAAACAGCAGCAGGCAGCAATGCATGAGACGGAATTATTTTAATATATTCTTTTTAGTTCTGGTAATAACAATCTCCAGCTTATTTTCGGAAAAAGGTTTAAAATTAGTAAAAAGCATGACGGAAGCAGAAGCCCGGAATATTACCATAGTACTGGATGCGGGACACGGCGGTTTTGATCCGGGTAAAATTGGTGTAAACAAGGCTCTTGAAAAAGATATTAATTTAAGCATAGCCTATAAATTGAAACATTTACTGGAAGAAAAGGGTATAAAGGTTATTATGACCAGGGAAGACGATAATGGGTTATATAAAGCCACAGACCGGGATAAGAAAAGTGTAGATATGAGAAAAAGAGTTTCGATTATCAATTCCAGTGATGCTCTATTTGCCGTTAGCATCCACCAGAACAGTTTTTCACAGGAAAGCTCCAGAGGTGCCCAGGTTTTTTACCATCAGAACTCAACAGAAGGCAAGGTCATTGCGGAAACGATCCAGGAACGGATGAAACAATCGCTGAATGACGGCAATCACAGACTTGCGAAAGCAAACGGCAGTTATTATATGCTGCGGAATACCAAGTGTCCGCTGGTAATTGTGGAATGTGGTTTTTTATCAAACTGGAGAGAAGCGTCGCTCTTAATTGATGATGCTTATCAGGAAAAAATAGCATCAGCAATTCAATTGGGAATTATGGAGTATATTGATAATGTCTGGGCCGGAACGGATTCTCTTCGATGATCGGCGTTAAAGCAGGTAGTCTGTAAGAAAAACAGTGCGTAATCGGTTAAATTGTTAAGGCATGAAGGATATTTAAGAACCGGTCACTTTAGCAGTGGCAATTGTCTGGGTATTGATGTCAAATTTAGAAAGAGTAAAGTTTCTTAAGGATAGGGGGAAGGTTATTCGGCTGAATTAGTGCTATTTATTCATAAGCATAATTGGCGCGGAAAAGTAAGATAAAGTCATGCAACATTATAAAATGGCAATACTGTTTTCAGGACAGTTTATTTTTATTTCATAGAAAAGAATGTCCTATGAAATAAAAACCCACCGGGAGATGCACATGACGTGCTTAAGGAAGATGTCACTGTCGTGACAGCGCGTCAGCGCCAGACTCTTTCTTGAGCCATTTCATATTATGATTTTATTTTACTCGGATAATGGTTTAATTTGCGATTGATGCAGGTCTCGGAGTAAAATCCGGGGCTTTTTTGATTTGTTGGAAATTACTTCGAAATTTTTATAAATCAAAAAAATGCTGTAAAAATCGCATCTTTGCAGATTTTGAACAAATAATATTAGAAGAATTGAGGAATTCATTTATGAAAAGACCCTATGTAAATTTAGAAAGTGAAAATAAACTGAATGAATTTTATACCGCTCTGAAAGGGCATATCAAACTATTTGAAGAGTTGGAGGGTGTGGAAGGTATCACTTTAAACGGGGGATTGTCCAGGGGATATGCGGATCATTTATCAGAAATTGATCTTGTAATATTTCTGAACAACAACAGCTATGAATTATGGAATAAAGGCAGATCACCGGTTCCGGCAGGTATTACCAGAATAGAAAAGTATCTTTATGATATAAAGATACTAAGCCTTGAGGAAGAGACCAAAAACACCTGGGGAAGTGTTGCATTATGGGATTTGTCCTACTCTAAAATTTTGTATGATCCTTTTGGTAAAATAGAAACATTTATCCTCGATAAACTTAAGAAAAGACCGGAACCGCTGCAGGCGGAAAGTATGCTCTTTGGCTGCTGGTGGTATTTCCGTCTGTCAGGAGACATATGGATTCACCGAAATGACATACTTCAGGGACATTATATGATGAATCTGGCAGTTACAAAACTTTTAGATGCATTATTTACGGCCAATGGTGAATATATACCGCATGAAAAATGGATAATCCATTTTAGCCGTACCCTGGCATGGACACCAAACCGGTGGGAGGAACGAATTCTTAAGGCTATGAATACCGGTGATTTTACAATTGAGAGTCTGGTAGAAAGACAAGGTGTTATCGAAAGGCTTTGGGAAGAAATCGACAACTATATTAACAGGAATTATTGTCCAAACTATAAACTGAAAATTATGCAGAAATCTTTTTACGATCTGCTTCTGCTCCTGCTTAAAAATGATGAAATTTCAGTTGAGGAGTGGGTGAAAAATTACGGCCTGCAAATTCTTTCCTCCGAACCGTTCTTCCGGTTTGTTAGCGTGGCAGAGGATAAGCTTATCGTTAATAAGGATAAGGCATTTTCGGTAAAACCAGAAGAATTATATCACTGGCATTATGAAGTGTTGGAAAAGGCATTGGCGGAAATATAGCATATAAAGTGGACAGTAGCCGGCGGCAGTATTGAGCTGCCGCTGGCTTTATTCTGCAAAAGGAAATTATGTTCCATAACAGAATATAACAGAATAAAGTTCGGCGGGTAGTACAGATTTGTTCGGCGGGTAGTACAGATTCATATTTACATATTTGATAGAAGTTGGTATACTATACCCGTTTCAATCGATATATTCTGTCAAATGGTGAATGAAATTCTAAGCAAATAGAGGTGGGAATGAAGAAAAGAATCTTCACAAGTGTGAAAAATACTTACAAGTGTGAAAAATACTTACAAGTGTGAAAAATAACTTCACAAGTGCGAAAAATATTTTTACACTGGAAGAAATCTAAAATGAGTGCAGATGATGCTCCCTCCAAACTTATTGCTTCACTATATGAGATGCCGCTTAAGTGGCATCATGACAGGAAGAGTGAAAGAAAATTAATTATAGAAAGGATGCCACAAGTGGATTCTTTCACTCTGTGAAACGCAGGTTTCACATATTGTTCTGTGGCAGTATCGCAGTCTGCTGTGATATGCAATTGCGATAAGCAATGGGTTAAAAATGAACAAGAAAATAATTGCCCTCGGGTTTGCCATATTGTTATTGACGTTTCTCGGAGCATGTTCCAATAAAAATGAGGAAGTCCGGGAACATGCTTTTAAAATGGATACCATTATGGATATTAAAGCATACGGCCCCAAAGCCGGTAAAGCGATAGAGACTGCTTTTCAAAGAATTGATGAAATTGAACAGATGGCAAGTGCGTCCATCGAAACCAGTGATATCAGTAAGTTAAATCAGGCTGCCGGAAAAGAATATGTAAAGGTTCATCCGGAAATCCTGAAAATGATTAAAACAGCGGTGAAATATTCTGAGTTAAGCGGCGGAGCTTTTGATATTACAGTTGGCCCACTAATCAAGCTCTGGGCTATTGGGACGGAGTCTGAAAGAGTCCCGGCGGATTCTGAGATCAAAGCGCTTTTACCCCTGGTCGGATATCAGAACATAAGCATCAATGAAGCAGACAGCAGCGTTAAGCTGCTAAAAGAAGGAATGTCCGTAGACCTGGGCGGTATTGCCAAAGGATATGCCGCCGATGAAACGGTCAGAATACTGAAGGAATATGGAGTTAAGAATGCGGTTATAAGCCTTGGAGGCAGCAGTGTATATACCCTGGGCCAGAAAGCAGACAATTCCCTCTGGGCGGTAGCTGTACAGCATCCCAGAAAGAATGAAGATAATCAATATGCCTGTATTATCCGGATGCCGGAGAAAGCACTTTCTACTTCCGGTGACTATGAGAGATACTTTATCAAAGATGGTAAAAGGTATCACCATATATTAAGTCCCTTTACCGGTTATCCGGCAGAAGCCGGAGTAATGAGCGATACAATAGTAATACGAAGTGATGTGGATGACCGTAATATGCTGGCGGATATTCTTACTAAAGTTACCTTTGTATCCGGTGTGGAAAAAGGTTTTCAGATTATAGACAGTCTTCCCGGAGTTGAATGTCTGGCGGTTACGACAGATCATAAGATTTATAAATCTTCAGGCTGGGAAGATGGGGTAGAAGAGATCAGTCCGGAATTCTCTGTTATAAATTAAAAGTATACGAAACAAAATACAATAAATGTATGGATGAATAAAACCATTTGTGCTATACTGATAAAGCATAATTTAAATTTTAAAGGAGGTGGCTTACATGAAAAGCTTTGTTTGTAAAAATCAAGGCAACATGATATTTCAGGAGGGATTGCTATTTGAATTACAAGAAAGGTGCAGATGTATTGCCAGACCGCCTGTTACAGGAAATTCAGGAATATGTGGAAGGTTGTCTGGTCTATATTCCGAAAAAGACCGATAAGGCAGGCTGGGGTATCGTAAGCGGTAGCCGTCAGTTTATTGACAAAAGGAATAAAACGATTAAATTATTATTTGCGCAGGGAGAACCCATCCGCAAGTTAGCGGATCAGTTCCATTTAGGAGAAGATACGATTCGGAAAATTGTATATAAGAAAAAATAGTTATAACAGTTCTAAGCCTATTATTTTCTTATAACCTGTGAGATAATACATTTGACCGGTTAAATTAGATCGAAAGGGGTTGGTTAATTTGATTAAAAATTTAGAGGTGTTTGATTTTTAATACTCTAAGTAACTAAAAGAGCTGCTGTGGACTGAACATGTGTCGGTCTGCGGCAGCTTTTTTATTTTAGAGTTAGAGTAAAGTTCTCTGATCTTACCTCGTATAAAGTAAAAAGTTTTGTTTTTTGAGAATATACCATTATTTTGAAAATTATGTTATAATTGCTCTGATTCAATTCATTGGCTCTTTACGCAATCCTTCGTAAATGGATTACGCAAGGGAGATAGCATGAAAGAAATAGATTACGATACGGGGGATCGCAGAGATGATCGGTAAAACAGAAGCTAATCAGATTACATATGCATTAAGAAGCAGTATAGAACGAAAAGAGCTGGCAGGAGGAAGTTTACTGGTAATTAAGGAAGGAAAAGAAATTTTATACAGGGAAGACGGCTATGCCGATATGGACAAAACCCTGCCCATCAGAAGAGACTCCATATTCCGTCTGTATTCCATGAGTAAGCCGGTAACTGCCGCAGCGGTAATGATATTATTGGAACGGGGAATGATAGACCTTTATGAACCGGTTAGTAAATATCTTCCCGGGTTTAAAAACCAGAGGGTGGAAGAAAACGGTAAAGTGGTTCCTGTCAAAAGGGAAATGATAATAAAAGATCTGCTTTCCATGACTTCCGGTTTATCTTACGGAGGAACTGACCTGGCCGGACAGGAGACGGAGGCACTGTTTCGAGAGCTGGGCAGCAGGCTCTTAGGTGAAAATCCCATGAGTACCATAGAGGCAATGAACCTGCTTGGGCAATGTACCCTCTCTTTTCATCCGGGGGATTCCTGGCAGTATGGAACTTCTGCCGATGTTCTGGGGGCTATTGTAGAAACGGTAAGCGGTAAACGTTTCGGGGAATTTTTAAGCGAGGAGATTTTTCAGCCTTTAGGTATGGAAGATACCGGATTCTGGGTACCTGAGGATAAAAGAGAGCGGCTTGTTAAAACTTATGCAGAGGACGGTAAAGGTGGTTTAGTGCTCTATACCGGTAATCATTTAGGTATCGTACATCGAATGGATAGAGAACCGGCCTTTGAATCCGGAGGTGCAGGACTGGCTTCTACTTTGGATGATTATGCGAAATTTGCACAAATGCTGATAAAAGGCGGTGAATTAAACAGTGTACGTATATTACGCCAAAAAACCGTAAAATATCTGACCAATGGAACTCTGAATACAATGCAGCAGAAGAGCTTTGACAACTGGCTGACTTTAGCCGGCCACAGTTACGGCAATTTATTGCGTGTGATGACAGACAGCGGCAGAGCCGGAGATTTTGGTTATCCCTGTGAATATGGCTGGGATGGGTGGCTTGGTGCTTATTTCTGTAATTGTCCTAAGGAAGATTTGACGATACTATTTATGATGCAGAAAACAGATGCAGGTACCAATGCACTTACCAGAAAGCTCCGAAATATTATTCTGAGCTCTGTCTGATGGTAAGTACCTGTTAGAAACCCGGGAGGAAGTATGGTATTAGATACAACGGAATTTCATATAAATGAGCTTAACTATGTTATCCGATCAGCAAGAGTGACGGATGCAGGGGAATTATCACAGGTCAGACTTCAGATTGACGGTGAAACGGAATATCTGGACAGGGAGAAGGGAGAAGCTTTTATTGATGAGGACGGCTTCCGGCATTTAATAAATTCTGACAGCGAGAAGGATACAAATATATTTTTAGTTGCCAAAGCCGATGGCAGGATTGTGGGTTTTTCAAGATGTGAAGGGAGTTCACTTAGGCGGCAGGCCCACATAGTTGAATTCGGCATTTGCATATTACAGGCCTACTGGGGATATGGGATCGGCAGGAACCTTCTGAATAAAACCATAGAATGGGCAGATGCTAGCCAGATTAAAAAAATTACCTTAAAGGTTTTAGAGACGAATAATAAAGCCATATCGCTGTATGAAAAGTTCGGATTTCAAATAGAAGGAATATTAAGAAAAGATAAATTGCTATCTGACGGTAATTATTATAATACTGTCGTTATGGGCAGGGTAATTGATTAGATAAAATATATGAGGATACTTGCAAAACGGTATAGTTTATGAATATACCATACAGATTGATACGCATATCAAAGTTTTTGTTATGCTCCAGACAAGAGTATGCCATAAAATTGGATTAGTTATATGCTATAAACATAAACCAAAGTGTTTTAACTAAATATAAGGATATAAGATAAAAGAAAGAATTATTCTTAAAAGCTATAAAATGTAGATGTCCTAATCAAAAAAGGGAATACCCAAATTGGAGCAAAAAGAGCTGCTGTCAAATCATAAACTTTCATACCAGAGGATGCATGACATAATCCGTAAGGCAGGCAGTTTATGATTGGATGACAGCTCTTTTGGTTCTTAGGGTTAATGTATGTTTACTCTGAACTGCCCCATTTCAACAGTAAGGAAGAGTTGATGATAACGGCGACAGAACCGGCATTATGTACCAGGGCACCCAGTATTGGATTCAGAATTCCGGCTATGGCCAGGGCAATGGCTATAAAATTCAGAAGTATTGATGCTGCCAGGTTAAAATGTATAGTGCTCATGGTTTTCTGTGACAACCGCATCAGATGGGGGATTTCTTTGATATCATCACCGACCAATGCAATATCGGCGGCATCAATGGCGATATCACTGCCGACTCCGCCCATGGCAATGCCTACCTGCGCCGCCTTCAGTGCGGGAGCATCATTAATACCGTCACCTACCATACAGACCGGTTCTGCTTTATTCTGCAATTCTTTTATTGCAGTGAGCTTATCCTCCGGAAGGCAGTTGGACCGCAGATTATTAATACCTGCCAGCTTAGCTACATAACCGGCTGCCTGGGGAGCGTCCCCGGTGAGTAAGACGGTCTGTATTCCAGTTTTATGGATTAAGCGGACAGTTTCTGCCGCATCTTTCCGCAAGGTATCGGATAAGGCAACAAAGCCGGCCGGCTGATTACCGATTGCAAGGTATATTACCGTACAGCCTTCTGCTTTTACTGTATCCGCCGATTCTTTCAGACCGGTGTCAAAGGATATACCGTATTCGGAGAACAGAGCTTCATTCCCCGCTAAAATCGGTATACCGTTAACGGATGCAGTGACACCGCGGCCCGGCAGAAGCTTAAAGTCCTCAGGTTCCTGGGGCAGTCTGCCTTTTTGTTGTTTATAGTGGGATATTATGGCTTTTCCCAAGGGATGTTCGGAGCGCAGTTCTGCGGCCGCAGCCAATTCAGTCAGCCAATCTTTCGTTATGTCCGGCATACAGCTTACGATATGGATTACCGACGGTTTTCCCAACGTCAGGGTTCCGGTTTTATCAAATGCGATACGCTTAATGCCTGCGAGACGTTCCAGTGCATCTCCTTCTCGTATAAGAATACCGTGTTTCGTGGCGTTTCCGATGCCTGCCATAATCGCCGTGGGAGTTGCCAGTACTAAGGCACAGGGGCAGAAAACTACCAGAATTGTAACTGAACGTATTATTTCACCGGTGGCAAGCCAGGTACCAAGTGCCGTAACCAGTGCGGCTGCTACGATCCAGGTAGCCCATCTGTCAGCAATACCAACTATTTTTGCTTTATTTGCGTCCGCTGATTCTACGAGACGTATCATACGCTGAAGGGAACTGTCTTCGCCAACTTTAATAGCAGACATTTCAAAAGTACCAAATTGATTAACAGTACCGCTAAAGACTTCGTCGCCCTCTCCTTTATCCACCGGCAGAGATTCTCCTGTCATCACAGACTGATCAATTGAAGAATGACCTTTCGTAATCCTGCCGTCTACCGCAATGGTTTCACCGGCCAAAACCAGAAGGGTGTCACCAAGCTTGATTTGATCTGCGGGTATTATGCGGTTTTCACCGTTTTCAATAATTCTAGCGGTGGAAGGAGTAAGGTGGACCAGCCTTTCAATGCCGGCCCTGGCTTTTGCGACGGTACGTTCTTCCAGATAGGCTCCTACCGCCATAATAAATGCGATTTCCCCTGCCGCAAAGATTTCACCGGTAAAAACTGAGGCGGCCAGAGCAATGGATACAAGAACATCAGCTTTTATATCAAACTCGGTTGCCAGCCCGATTATGGCACCTTTTATAATGGGAATACCGCAAAGCAGTATGGCAATCCAGGCTGTGTCAAAGGGAAGCTTGCCGGCATAAAAAAAACTGATAATCAGTGCCGGCAGGGACAGGCATAAAAATAGTATGGTGCGTTTTTCTTCATCTTTTATTAATTGTAACATATACTTATACATACGCTCCTTTCATATACCTATGGGGGTATGGGTATATTATACCCATAGGGGTATGCTCTGTCAATAAAAAAACTGCTGCAAATTTATAAATGCAACTCTATGAGAAATCGTTCCATAAAGATATATTTATGCATTTGCAGCAGCTTGGTTTATCGCTTTTTAAAAGAAATAGATCATGAAAGGATTATGTCATTCTGGAAAAATGTTCGACCGCTTTTGTAAAGTCGGCTATGATTTTATCAGCATCACCATGTTCAATACCTTCTCTGACACAGTGATTAATATGTCCTTCCAGAATAACCTGCCCGACTTTATGCAGAGCATTCTTGGCGGCATTGATTTGTATTAATACATCCTCACAAGGAATATCTTCATCAACCATCTTATCAATTGCCTTTATTTGTCCCATTATTTTATTGATCCGCCGGTGTAAATTATCCGAGTCCATGCATTGACGCATACAAAAACCTCCTTTAATACCTATAGGGGTAATATACTGTACGGGATATACCTATAAGGGTAATATACCTGTACGGGTATATATCAAAGTATAGCATTGAGGATGTGTTTCGTCAACCAAAGTAAGTTTTTTGCAGCAAAAGTAAGTTTTTTGCAGGTCTAAGAGGTAAAATTATAGACTTGTGGTCAAATTTGCCATAAGATAAATAGCTAAACTTATTCAAAGATAAGATTGAAAATTGGTAGAAAATGTATTACTATGCTTTTAACGGTTAATAAATTATTTATTAGGGAGATCAAAAAATTAAGGTGATGTTAATAACAATAATAATATTATTTATAGTATTGATAATAGCAATTACTACGGATCAAAAGTCAATAAATAATAAACTTCGGAAATGGAATAGAGAACACTACGGCAAAAAACCTGCAGAAGTCCATTGTGATTGGGAAAAAATCGGGTACTTTTGGAGTGAATATGGTGATTCAGTATCAAATGAAGAGAAGCTTGATGATATAACGTGGAATGACCTGGAAATGGATCATTTATTTAACAGAATTAATACTTGTCTATCTTTTGCAGGTGAACAGATATTATATTATACACTCCATTGTTTGAAAAAAAAGGATTCGGATACAGAAGAAAGGTTAGAAGCAAAAATAAACTTCTTTAAGAACAAGGATCAGGAAAGAGAAGAGATTCAATTAGTATTAAGCAAACTTAGTAAAGTTGATGGCTATTACCTGTTGCCGATGTTTGTAAATAAGTTAGAGGCATTTAGAATTCCTGGCATCCGGGGATACCGTTTCATGCAGATAATATTGCTGATATCCATTATTCCGGCTATTATATTACTTAATCCAGTTTATCTTATTATAACCTTAGGTATATTTTTAATAAATATGCTGATTTATGCCATTAATAAATCAAAGTATGAGGTGGTTCTTGATACACTGAATGCTGTCATTGGTATAGTTAAAGCCGGAGGTCAAATAGCTGATACAAAAAAGTTCTCATATGAGGATAAATTCCATGACTTAAAGGAAAAGGTAAGTTTATTCAAAGAATTGACACATATGATCGGAAGTTTAAAAAGAAGTAAAGAAATAAGTTTATCCGGTAGTTTTGAAGCAATTATGTATGATTACCTGGTAGGAGCCACCTTATGGGACTTCGTTAAATATGAGCGGATTATGCATATATTACAAGGAAAGCAAAATGAATTTATAGATCTGTATGAAAAGATTGGCGAAATAGACATGGCTATCGCGGCAGCCTCCTTTCGTACAAGCCTCACATTATATTGTACACCTACATTTTCTGAGGAACCTGTATTACAAATGGAGGATTTATATCATCCACTAATCGAAACTCCTGTATATAATACAGTTACCTTAGACAAAAGCTGCATTATAACCGGTTCAAATGCATCCGGCAAGTCTACGTTTATAAAAGCTGTGGCAATCAATGTTATTCTTGCCCAAAGCCTTCATACCTGTATGGCAAAAAAAATGATTTTACCATATGCAAGTGTTATAACATCCATGGCTGTACGTGATAATTTAATGTCAGGTGAAAGCTATTATATAAAAGAAATAAAATATTTAAATCGAATCATACAAAGTTTGCATGAGGAACGATTTATTATCTGTGCAATTGATGAGATTTTAAGGGGAACGAATACGGAAGAGAGAATTACAGCCTCTACAGCCATATTAAAGTATTTAAGCAAAAAGAATTGTATTGCAATTGTTGCTTCCCATGATTTTGAGTTAACGGTGAGATTAAATAAATTATATGATAATTATCACTTCAGCGAAAAAATACTCGACAACGATATTGTCTTTGAATATAAGATCTACGAAGGAGCAACTGCTTCAAAAAATGCAATCAAACTTTTGGAATTAATGAAATTCCCCAGTGAAATAATTGAAGAGGCAAGAAATCCATTATAATAAGGCAAAATATCCGAACATGAAAAAGAACTGATTCATCCACGGTAAAGTAAAGTGGATGAATCAGTTCTTTTTTCGACCAGTTCTTTAATCTTTAAAGGTTAACTGAATTATTTTTTGGGGACAGCCGTCAGCGCATTCACCGCATAAGATGCATTCCGTATTCTTCATGGATTTTTCCTGTACCATCCGGTGGACTTCCAGACTCATAGGGCAATTTCGGGTACATTTTTTACAATTGATACAGCCCGCCGGTTCGGAAGCTAAATGCAGAGCAGGAAATTTTAAGGCCCGGCTTAATTTAGTACCAATAATCATGAAAGGCGCCATCCAGCAAATGGTATGGCACATGCCCCTTCTTCCGGTAATAAGAGCCAGCAGGGTAATCAAAGCGGTAATTGCGAAGTATGTAAACAAACCCAGAAGACCTGCTGCGGAGATACCGTGTTCCGTCATATAGAAGAAATCCACGGAGGCAATACCGCCGGCATGGATAAATGCAAAAAGGATTCCGGCTAACCAGGGTACCCAGATTATATATTTAATCCAATTACTTTTTCCGGATACCTTTTTATCTACAGCTAATCTGCAGCAATCCTGCAATCCTCCGGCAGGACAGAGCCAGCTGCAGAAGGCCCGGCCGAAGAATAGCGAGAACAAAAATAATGCCGCAAATACCAGGAAGCTTCCGGTAATAATACCTGCTAATCCGCCCATTATAAGCAGATAAGGGGATAAATAATACAGTGTGACCGGAAATAGTAAAAAAGAGAGAAGCAGAAATAATTTACGTAGATTTTGACGTTTCATAATCGTGTCCTTTCATTCAGAGTACTCAGCAATGTTTAGCAATAGGAGTTATGGAGCTAAGTATTAGGCTTTTTAAGCAATTTCGTTAATATAACTATATCATGATGATATAGTTTCGTCAAGATTTTTTATAAGCTCTTAAACGCATGAACAGTTTATTACTGTAAATAATAAAGTTATAATTTCAATTTTGTATATTTTATTGTACAATATAGATAAAAGAACAGCTTGAAAAAAGGTTATGATTCGTAAGAATGACAGAACAGACCAGGATTAATATTTTACAGGTCATTTTCTTAGTCATTATGTACTGGAGGTAAGCGGATGTTTTATAATAGTACTCATAAAGTAAAATTACATTTAATTAAGATACTGGTAACAGCCGCTGCTGTTATCCTGCTGCTCTCTGCCTGTTCTAATACCGCAAAACCTCGTGAAGATACGGCACCTGACGTTTCTGTAAATTTAAAAGGGACTAGTCTTGAGAATCTGGAATTACCGGAGACTTATAACATACGGCAGTTTGAAGGGATAACCCTGAATTTTATTGTTGAAAATAATTTAAATGCCAATATTCTAACCCATGAAAGCGAGGAATTCTCTGAAGTAACCGGGATTAATGTTAATGTGAGGGCAGTTGATTTTGAAACTCTGATTCAAAAAATTAATCTGGACTTTATAACCCAGGCCGGAAAATATCAGCTGGTTTATGTTGATCCTTACCAGACCTTAAACCGTTTTTATAATTATCTGGAAGTGTTAAATCCCTATAATCTGGCGCCGGACGAGCCTCATATTACAGGATTTATGCAGGATTTCATTGATTTTCAGGCCGCGGTATGTTCCTACTTTTTAAACAAGGACCAGGTCTATACCATACCTTTTGACAGTACTACCATGATACTTTTTTACCGTAAGGATATCTTTGAAAAATATAAGTCAAATATGAAAGAAGCACTTGGTTATGAACCGGTACCTGGGTCAAAAGACTTTACCTGGGAAAGATACTGTGAAGTGGCAAAATGGATTGATGATAATGTTCCAGGGGATGAAGTAAAATACGGCAGCGGACTTATGGCCCAGGAACATAATTCAATTTTTTGTGAATTCTCAAACATCCTGTCGGCTTACGGAGGAGATTACTTCCTGGATAAGAATATTAATACCGTTGGGATATCCCGTTACAGGCAGATTAATACCCTCAACGTCAATTTCCGCCAGGCACTGGATGTATATAAACAGGTAGCAAAGGTGTCGGCTCCGGAAAGTTTAAACTGGAACTGGTCGGATTCCGCCAATGCTTTCCGTAACGGGGAAATTGCCATGATGGCGAATTGGGATGAGAATTATACTTATGTGGAAGATAACCTTCTGTCCAAAGTTGCCGGTAAGGTAGGCTACTCCATTTTACCCTACGGTGATTTCAAAAGCAGCAATATTTACGGCGGTTCCGGCATTGGAATTAATAAATACGCAACAGAAGCGGAGAAAAAGGCTGCCTGGCTGTATATCGTCTGGGCAACTACGAAGGAGATGCAGCTAAAAGTATTTCTGCATCCGGAGGGAGGAAGCCTGCCTACCAGAAAATCAGCTTATGAGAAGCTGAACAACACGGAGCCGTTAAATGTATTAAATACCATAACTGATAAAGAAGCCATAACTGAGTTTAAGGATGCGGTGCAAAATGCCTGGGATAAAGAAAACATTTATCTAAGGCCCAAGACCTCGGATTTTTATGATGCCGAAAAGATTCTGATTCATAATTTACATCAGATGCTGGTGGGCGACCTGGACAGTTATGAAGTCAGTATGAAAATATATAAGGATCTGATGCAGTAGGACATTACTTAAGAAGGGAAGGCAGAACATGAAAAAAGTAAAAATTTACAATGCACTGAGGGTCAAGCTCGGTATCATTGCGGCCATTTTAATTGTCCTGCCGGTAATCACCATATCCTTTTCCTATTCCAGAACGGTAAAAAAGATTATCCAGAATAAATATACGGTATCTGAAACCCAGTCCGTATATGAGACAGGAGAAAAAATTAATTTTATACTGGATGATCTGGAAGAGTTTTCAACTCTGATTATCTCAAATAGTACGCTGCTTAAAATGCTGCAGAATTCTGACCAATATTCCCAGGATGAGTTTGATAATGTGTTGAGAACCTTTATTACCTCCAGAGATGATATTGAGTCCATAGACCTGGTGCAGGGAGATAATTATTATTATGCCGGTGTAAATAAAATTGGCACCGCCGTTCAAATCAGCGCGGAGCTGGAGAAATCCTCCGGCCAGCCTATCTGGATGCCCACTACCCACAAAATGATTGAAATCCTTTCCGGAAAATTTGATAAACTATATTTTACTATGGGACGGAAGGTGATTGATTTTAATACGTTAAAAGACTACGGATATCTGAGATTTGATTTTGAAGAAGCGATTTTGCAAAATGAATATTCCGGTTTGCTGGAGGATAGGCCAAAAGATTATTCGCAGGTATTTATCTGCGATAAAAAAGGCAGGATAATCAGTCATCCGAATAAAATCAAAATCGGCCAGTCTATAAAGGCAGAACCTTACGCCACCCAAATTCTAGATGACAATAAAGGGCATAATTACGTACTGTATAAAACGGATACGGATCAGATTGCCATTTATTCTACGATACAAAGTAATGGCTGGAAGATAATCAAGACACTGTCTACAAGCTATTTGTACCAGGAGATTAACCAAATACAGACCTATCTTATCTTAGGGGGAATTATATATGTGGGAGTAATCCTGCTATTTATGCTGATTTTTTCCATTCGGTATACGGAACCTATGATGAAGATGATGGCGGTCATTAAAAAAGTGGAACAAGGAGATTTAACCGCCCGGACGGAGATACAGTCCAGTGACGAGCTTGGACAGCTGGGAATCAGCCTGAATAATATGATTGGGGAAATGCAGATACTGATTGACAAATTGGTACAGGAAGAGCATGAGAAAAAAGAAGTGGAACTGGAGGCACTCCATGCCCAGATCAATCCTCATTTTCTATATAATACACTAAACACCATTAAATGGATGGCTAAGATCCAGGGTAATACCAGCGTCAGCAAATCTATAACAGCTCTTATTAAACTGCTGCGGATCAGTACCAATCTTGGCAGGGATATGATTACCTTAAGAGAAGAGTTAGATTATGTGGAAAATTACATTATTATTCAGAAACTCAGGTTTAACCAAACCGTTAACCTGACCCGGTCCATAGAAGAAGAATGCCTTGATTTATCTGTTCCCAAGCTGATTTTACAGCCCATTGTGGAAAATTCAATTATCTATGGGCTACAGGATGAAAGACAGGAAATTAATATCTTAATAACCGGCTTCATTAAAGACGGTCAGTTGATCATTGAGATTCATGATGATGGGCCGGGCATTGAAGACGAGGTTTTAAAAAATATATTCTCTGATTCTACGGATAAAAATAAATTCAGCAAGGTAGGAATCAATAATGTCAATCACCGCATTCGGCTGTACTGCGGCAATGAGTATGGATTGAGTATTAAAACAGAACTGGGTGTAGGTACCGTAGTACAGGTCAGATTATCCGTGCATACAGGTAACTGACGGTTTGACAGAGGAGGTGTGTTTGTGTATAAAGTTATGATTGTGGATGATGAAGTTCTGGTAAGAGTAGGACTTAAAACCACCATTGACTGGGAAGCCATCGGCTTTACCATAGTTTCGGAGGCCGCCAACGGGGAGCAGGCTTATGAAAATTATTTGAAGTTTAGACCGGATGTTATAATAACTGATATTAAGATGCCAAAGCAGGATGGTATCTGGCTGGTAGAGAAGATCCGGAGGGAGGATGCCGATTCCAGGATACTGGTTTTAACCTGCTATGATGAGTTTTCCTTTGTGCGGAAAGCGCTGAAAGCGGGAGCTAATGATTATATCTTAAAGTCTGAAATTGAAGACGAAGAACTGATTCGCTTGATGTTAACGCTTAAGGAGAAGATGGATCTGCAGGTTAAGGCGGATCAGGAGAAGGAAGCCAGGCCAAATTCTGAGGAATTAAGACTGACGGTATCGGCTGAGCTGTTAGCAAAAGGGTTTCAGGTTGACGAAAAATTGCTTAAATCACTGAAAAGTATGAGTTTTCCTATAACAGATACGTCCTTTGCCTATATGAGCATAGCCGTAAATCATGAGTCGGATACCCAATCAGATACCTCTCAGGCTGATTATGCGGTAATGAATATTTTATACGAACAGTTTAATCAGACTGGAATTAAACATATGGTAATACAGCAGTCTCACATATACCTGATTTTTATATCTGCGACAGAGCTCAGTGAAATTAAGCTTAAGAATATTTTTCATTCCGCCGCCAATGGAGCCCAGCAGTATTTCAGCATTTTCTTAAATGCAGTTTATTCTCCCGTATTTAAAGGCATTGAAGAAGCAGGTAATGTGTATAAGGCTTTTACAGAAAAAAGCCAGGTGCTGTTTTATAATATGAAAAACAGCAGCGGGATTATAACCGTAGATTCCGTTCGTTTTGCGGAACCCAATGTTTCCGATTTAAAAAAGCTATATAATAAAGACTTTATCGAAGCTATCGGGCATGAGAATTTGGACCGGGTTAAGGAATTACTGAAGGAAACAGGAGCATATTTTGAAAGTAAGCTGGTTTTTCCCATGATTGTTAAAATATTTTATTCGAACCTGATTGGGGATTTCTTTGACAGTTACGGTATCTATTTAACCGACCTAAACGAGTTTGAAACGCATAAAGCCTACCACTACCGTATCGAACGCTCCGATAGTATCAGGAGTATACACAGGCTTCTGGATGAATTTTCGGCAAAACTGATAGGACAGTTACAGGATTCCAGATATAATAATTCCAGATTTTTAATTAATCAGGCGCTGAATTTCATCAACTATCATTATACCGAGAAGATATCCTTAGATGATGTGGCAGAGGAATTAAATGTATCAAAGCATTATCTCAGCAGCATTTTTAAAAAGGAAACCGGTGAAAATATGTCATTTTTTATTAATAAATTAAGAATTGAAAAAGCGAAACAGCTGCTGCTGGAATCAGATATTAAAATAAAAGAGGTATTTGAGCAAGTGGGCTACAGCGACCAGCAGTATTTCAGTAAGGTATTTAAAAAGATTACCGGTAAGACGGTGGTCGAATATAAAGAAGGATCAGGAATTAAATAACAGGCAAAAAATAGGGAAGTAAATAAGGAAATAAATGGGGGGATAAATAGGGAAATAAATAAGGAAATAAATAGGGAAATAAATAACCTGAGAGGTGAATAACCGGAGCAGTTTGTATTATGCTTCGATATTTAGCTCTCAGGTTATTTTTTTCTTTATAGATAAAAAGCTTTATCCGGATGAAGAGCAAGATGTAACTTGGACAGGGGAGAGACAGTATGTATTTTGCCGTTTTGGACTTCCACCTTAATATTGTACAAAAGGATATTAATCTAGTATAAAGCTTTTGAATTGTTAAATTATTGTCATGGGCCATAAGTAAAAATGTACACAAACAACTTAATGCGGTTTATTCTTTTGTATAAAATTTTGGTGTATTATTGATCTTACCAAAAGACAACAAGTAAAAATGCCTAAAAAATTTAGAAAGGAGAAACGGTTTATGATTAATACGGAAATTAAGTTAAGAGTATCCAATATTGATAAATCCTTTCCGGGGGTAAAGGCATTAAATCATGTGAATTTTACAGTCAGAAAGGGAACCGTTCATGTCCTTTGCGGGGAGAACGGTGCCGGTAAATCTACCTTAATGAAAGTAATCAACGGCATATACAAGCCGGATGCCGGTGAAATCCTCATTGATGAGAAAACCGTTGAAATCAGGAATCCTATCCAGGCAAGAAGCCTTGGAATATCTATGATATTTCAGGAACTTAATTATATGCCGGAAATGACCATCGAAGAAAGTCTTTGTGTAGGCAACTGGCCCAGAGACCGATACGGAAGGATTGACTGGAAGGAAATCAGAAAACGGACCAGGGAACTTTTAACAAAGGAGAATCTTAAATACGATCCGGAAACGAAACTGAAGGATCTTACGGTATCGGATATTCAGATGTTAGAGATTTTAAAGGCAATCTCTTATAACTCGGACATTATAATCATGGACGAACCAACTTCTGCCATAACCAACAAGGAAGTTGAGGTACTGTTTCAAAAAATCAATGAGATTAAGAAAAGAGGAGCCAGCATTATTTATATCTCCCACAAGATGGAGGAGATATTCCGGATTGCTGATGAAATAACCGTTTTCCGGGATGGTTGTGTGGTTGATTCCAGACCGATCCAGGAATATGACTTAGAAACTGTTATTGCACAGATGGTAGGAAGAAAGCTTGAGAATAACTATCCTAAGGAAGAGATTAAACTTGGCGGTGAAATACTAAAGGTTCAAAACCTAACCCAGAAGGACAAGTTTGAGAATGTCAACTTCCATGTACGAGAAGGGGAAATTATCGGTTTCGCAGGCTTAATGGGAGCCGGCAGAACAGAAGTTATGCGTTGTTTATTCGGACTTGACCCATATGAGTCCGGTGATATCTATATAAAGGATGAAAAGACCAGAATTAAAAATGTAAAGATGAGCATTGACAAGAAAATGGTTATGCTTTCCGAGGACAGACGCAGGTTTGGTATTATCCCCGTCCGAAGCATTAAAGAAAATGTATCACTGGCAAGCCTTAAAAAGTTTATCTATAAGGGACGGCTCCACGATAAAGAGGAAAACAAATCCGTAACGGAATTCTGCGAAAAGATGAATGTGAAAACACCTGATTATGATACAAAAATTGAATCTTTAAGTGGTGGCAACCAGCAGAAAGTTATTCTGGCAAAATGGATGGTTACAGATCCGGATATCTTAATTGTGGATGAACCCACGCGTGGAATTGACGTAGGCGCTAAATTTGAGATTTACAAGTTAATGACTGAACTGGCAAAGCAAAAGAAAGCACTTGTAATGGTTTCTTCAGAATTGCCGGAGCTGATCGGCATGTGCGACAGAATTTATGTGATGTCGAAAGGAAAAGTTACTGGAATGCTTACCAGAGAAGAATTTACCCAGGAAAGTATTATGGCCTATGCAACCGGTACGAAAATCCAGAAAGAGGTGAAATAAATTGAATACCAACAGTAAGACAAAAAGTAAGATGCTAAGTAACATCAAATCCCAATATAGTATTTATTTCGTTTTATTAGCCTTGTTTATTTTCTGCTGGCTGGCCAATAAAAACTTTGTTTCCGTAGCCAATCTTCAGAATATTTCAACACAGATTTCAGTAGGAACCATACTGGCATTTGGCCAGACCATCCTGATTATATC
>JAEZSL010000006.1 GCA_023443925.1 Bacillota bacterium
CCCAGCATGATCACTTTGTCTTTCAATTCTTAGTCTCCTTCCAACCAAATGTGTATTTTAGGTAATTGCGAAACGTTATCATTACCAGATATATACGATTAATACTTACTCCAAGTTTCAGCTGCACTCCGGACAAGGCTTAGTTCTGCTATGCTGGGTAACAGCTTAAAGTATCAAGATTTCACCACTTTAGTGTACTAAACTTGTGATACATACCTATACCCGCTTTTAGTCCGTTTTTACCAAGATTTGCTGCTCCCGATACTTATGCTTTCAACTGAGTAAATATATTAAAGCCAGCACCTGCAATATTAATATAAGCGGCATGCCATACACAAAACCTGAATGTTTTGTTTTATGCCGGAAATGATGCATTCCCAGAATCGAACCGGCACTGCCGCCCAGCAGTGCAACCAAAAACAGGTGCTTTTCTTTCACTCTCCACCGTTTCATTACGGCCCTTCGTTTGTCAATTCCCATCGCTGCAAATCCGGCTATATTCAATAGGATTAAATATATGATACCAACTATAATCATGATTCTCATTCCATCACCTGTTCCTTTAAATCCCGATCTTTATTTCCCCTCCTTCCCCTTATTTTACCCTCTTGTCTGCTTAAAGTCCAGCAAATTGGTAAAAATATGTAAACACCTGTTGCCCGTTTCTCTAAAGCGTTATATAATAAATTCACCCCTTGTTGCAGCGTGAAGATAATTAAATTTAAAGGAGACAAACAAATGAGTATAATTGAAACCGAACGTCTGATTTTGCGCCGGTTTTCTGCTGAGGATTGGAAGGATTTATTTGAGTATTTATCCGATTGGCAGGTTGTAAAATATGAGCCATATGACACCTATACCGAAGAAGAATGTAAGCAGGAAGTTATAACAAGATCCGTAAACCCGGCTTTTTGGGCCGTAGTACTAAAAGACAGTAATAAATTGATTGGTAATATTTATTTTGAAGGGAAGGAGTGTGATACCTGGGAGTTAGGTTATGTTTTCAACAAAGCATTTCAGGGTTTTGGTTATGCCACGGAAAGCTCCCGTGCAATCATGGAGCATGCTTTTAAAAAACTCAATGCACGGCGTATTATGGCCAGGTGTAATGTAGAAAACAGCGCTTCCTGGAAGCTGCTGGAGCGATTGAAGATGAGGCGGGAAGGCCATTTTCTGAAAGTAACTTATTTTAAAAAGGATGTACATAATAATCCCATCTGGATTGATGCTTATGAATATGCTGTCTTAAAGGATGAATGGGACTGATCTCATTTTCTGCCCTGGAACGCAATGTTCTGTGACAAAAAAGTAAGGGGCTATGCCTTGCAGAATTCTGCTTTTTGCATAAACCCCTTTTATTTAACTATTCTCTAGAATTTATCTGCATATTTGGCAATTTCATTTGCTACGGAAGTCAATTCTTCCTTAACCAGCTGTAATATTTTTTCTCTTCTGATTTTAATATCTTCCGGAGCGTTTTGGAGCTGTTCAGCTGCTTTGTCTAACTGTAATTTCTGTTCGTCTATGGTTTTCTGAATTTCTAGAATAGTCATTGATGAATCCTCCTCTTAATTGCTTACTAGAAGTAATTTATATTGTATTATAATATATTCCTTTGAAATTCTATTGTTACCCATAAAAAAGACTTCATTGTGCTAATTTACGTTTGTATTTCCGGTTATGCTTCCCAAAACCTTTTATCTTTCTAGGTTTCCGGAGCCCATTGTTTTAATTTAACACCAATAAAGAAATCGTTATTTATTCATAATTTTAAAGTAGTGATTAAAAGCCGTTGATTAATAGCAGTCTGGGCTGATAGCAGTTTGAATTAATAGCTGTATTGTTTAATCCATGCTTTTATTTAACAATACCATATGAATATGGTCTTCCCATTTGCCATTGATTTTCAAATATTTAAGTGCAAGGCCTTCATTATGGAATCCCAGCTTTTCAACTACTTTTAAGGAACGCAGATTTTTGGGCATTATGTTTGCTTCAATTCTGTGGAGGCCATAATCTTCAAACATTACAGTAATCCCTTTTCCCACTGCTTCCGTCATATAACCTTTATTTATCTCATCCTTATCCAGTTTATATCCGAGAAAGCAGGAAAGAAACACACCTCTTATTATATTGGTAAAGGAAACGGTACCGATAATGCGGTTCGCATCCTCCTTTTTATATATCCAATACCTGAGGTTAACTTTACTATTAAGATCTTCCAGATCCTTAGCCAGCAGCTTTTCCTGACAGGCCAGTGTATAAAACGCCTCCCCTTTCGCCGCATCCCATTCCTTAAAGAACTCCTGGTTTCTAACATAGTACTCCAATACTTGTGTGGCCTGCGATACATCCGGAATTTTTAGTAACAGCCTTTCTGTTTCATATGTACTTCGCATACAATCTCCCCCTTTATAATCAACCATCTCAGGTTATTGCGGTTACTTTTGTCGTATCTATGCCATAAAGTTACTATAACTAAGGAGCTGAACTTGTCCGGAGAACAGCTGAAGCTCTGAATTTGATATCAACAGATATCAAGAAATTATCAGTATGGCATATTCAAAAAACTTTTTTTATAAAAAATAACTTTCGCATTACCTGAGATACCAACTTTTTATAAACCTAAATCAGGAAGATTGTAACATGAATAGAGGGATTAAGCAAATACTTACTTAACCCCCCTTATGTAAACTCCTTGTGGCTAAACGCCGGATTACTTGCAATTTTATGGCTTAGATCTTGATTACAGCTTTTACGATTTCAGACTTGTTATTCACGCTGTAATCCATGGCTTTTTGTATTTCATCCAGCGGGAATTCATTGGTGACAATACCTTTTAAATTCACTTTTCCGGCAGCTACTGCTTCGATTGCCAGAGGATAAATATGCCGATAACGGAATACCGTTTTTAGTGTCAGTTCCTTATCCAGAACCAGACTCATGGGCAGCGTCATTTCACCGGTTTTACCGTAGCCTACCAACACAATGACCGCTCCTTTTTTCGCCATATGGATTGCCTGCCTTGTTGTGATCTCTGCTCCTGCAGCTTCAATCACTAAATCACAGCCACGTCCTCCGGTAAGTTCCAGTACCGCTTTTACGGCATCGTCAGCCGATGCATTAATAACACCGGTAGCACCTAACTCCAAGGCTTTTTCCAGTCTTTTTTCCATTATATCCACTACATAAACATTCATTACTCCCATGGCTTTTAATGCCATCATGCTTACTAGCCCAATACAGCCTGCACCCATGACTACAGCACTCTGTCCGGCTGCTGCTCCGCCCTGGATTGCCGCATGAAACCCTACGGCCAGCGGTTCTATTAAGGCGCCTTCCAGCGTACTTACATTATCCGGCAGTTTAAAACATAAATCTGCTTCATGAGCGGTATACTCACTGAAAACCCCATCTACCGGCGGTGTTGCAAAGAAAATTACATCCGAACATAAGTTGTATCTTCCTGTCTTGCAGAATTCGCAATGACCGCAGGTTTTACCGGGCTCTAAAGCAACTCTGTCACCTATTTTTAAATGCTTCACTGCCGCTCCTGTTTCTACAACAATTCCCCCCGGTTCATGCCCCAGTACAAAAGGCGGTTCTACAATATAATCTCCGATTCTTCCGCTTTCATAATAGTGTAAATCCGAACCGCAGATACCTACATATTCCAGCTTAACGAGAACCTCATTGTCTTTTGGTTTGGGAATCTCTCTTTCTTCAAAACCCATTTTCCCTATACCGTTCATTACCGCAACCTTCATAGTTCCATCCATAATTACTTCCTCCTATAAGTCTTGATTTTGATAAAATAATAACTTTTATCAAACATTTTATTAAAGTTATTAATTTATTAGACCATTCTTTTGAATAGATGTCAAGATGCAATTCTGACAAAAAGTTCAGGCTTTATAAAAACATCCTGAATCCGGACACACTCAGGATGAAAAAGCCCTATGAGCTTATATAAATGTACACTCAGGATAAAAAAAACCTATGAACATACATAAATGTACACTCATAGGGCTAAACTTTTCTCTGTTAATATTTACTATTATTACCTTATCCGTCAGGGTATCATACTTATTAAGAAAACTATCTCTTTCTAAAAAAAGACTAATCCAAAGAATCAAAATATTTTTCAATAAACTGGATTCCGGCTCCGACAGCAGCTGCTTCCTTTTTATATCTGGCGCTTTTTATATAAGTAGAATCAATGTCAAAATTATTATAGTCCATAACAGCGGAACCCAGTTCCGCCAGATAATCCTCCAGATAACCGCCTAAGTATCCACCCAGAATTATATCACAGTCAAAGGCCATCCGTAAATTGGAGATGGCTATGGCCAGATTAAGGATATATTCCTTCCAGGCTGTAACGCAGGCCCGGTCACCTTTTTCTAATTTACGAAAGAACAAGTCCAGATTGTCGTCCGTATATTGGGAAAGCATTAGTGCAGAACAGTAGGCATCCATGCAGCCCTTTTTTCCGCAGTAGCAGGTACGGCCGCCGGGTTTTAGTATCATATGTCCGAATTCAGCACTTTTAAAATTGTCTCCCCTATAGATTTCATCCTGGATATAAACCGCACCACCCACCGTATTGCTTAAGGATAGATAGATGCTGTTTTTATCTGTCTCCTTTAATTCCGCATAAGCGGCACTGTTAGCATCGTTGGAGAAGGCTGTATCATATTTTAAAAATTGGCTGAATTTTTTCAGGCTCAGGTTACTGACTCTAAAAACATGGGTTCGCAGTAAAACCGAATTTGCAGTATCGACAATACCCGGAATGGATAAACCGGCACCTAAGACCTTTATCTTATCTATATGGTTTTCCTCCAGAAAATCATCCAGTTCGGCACCAAGTCTTTCATAATAGTTAACCGTATCCTCATAAGAACACTTTGTCCGTTTATATACGGACACTGTTCCGCTGGTATCTACTAGTACCATACTGATATGATTTTTCGTAATATCCATGCCCACCGCATATTTATGCCCTTTCGACAGCGACAGGACTCCAGCTTTCCTGCCTCCGGTAGACTGGTATTTCCCCATTTCCGTTACAATTCCCTTCTCCAGAAGCTCTTTTACATTCTGGAGTACGGTAGGCATACTTAGCCCCAGCTCCCTGGCAATTTCCTGCTTGGAGGTTTCACCTTTTTTATAAATGTATTTTACAATATTAACTTTATTTCTGTGTCTGGTTTCCATCAGGCTTGGTTTTCGATTCATATGCACCCCGGCTCTTCATCTTCAACTTAATATTCTACCCAAAATGAAATAAGATAGACTTTCTTCTCTCTATTATAGGATAATACAGGATGCAATTCAATTGATATTTAGTTTTTATCATATAAACCAGTGTTTCGGCCTAGTCCGCCGCTGACAGCACCATATCTGTCAGGACAGGCCGTACAATAGAATCCAATTCATAAAATAACGTGCCGACTTCCAGGTTTTCCGTAATTTTAACCTGGACCTCTTCTGTTAAAGCAATTAACTGATGCCACACTCCTTTATTCAGACAAACTGGTTTATCCAGTAAAAATGCATGGTAATCCTCCGGTGACTCCGGTTTGGCTGTCAGCAAAATTCCAATTCCCTTAAGTGGTTCGAAACTCTCATAAGAATCCGGGTGACATTCCAGTACCTGTGTACCATGGTCCCATACCCGGAACACGGCTAATCTCCAGGGCTTTACCTCCTCCTTTACCAGGATTTCAAAATTTGTCTCATCTCCTTCCAATTCCAGCAGCGTACCAAAGCTTTGAAAGTTATTTCGGTTTATATTTTCTATTATCTTCATTATAACTCCCGTCTGTGCGCTTAGGCGCACGTAATAATCAAGATTTTGAAAAACTGTATTTTGTTTTTCAACCTAACTCCCGTCTGTACGCTTAGGCGCACGTATAAATCCCTTAACGTTACCGGAGCTGATACTATACGAAAACGCCTGCTTTAAACATAGCAGGCGCTTTATGTTTATAGTAGTTACTTGTTTATCCGTTCAGGCGAATATTAAGGAGCCTTGAACCGGTATGGTTTTTATCCAATGCCAGTACGGTTTCAAATTCCTTCCCGGCTTCTTCTCTTCTGTCCAGTCCCATATATCCAAGTCCCATCATGAAATGACAGTGTATCTTATTCTTCCTGTTCAGATCCTCATCAAATATCTGAAGATCCGGCAGTGATACTGCGAAATAATCAATTTTCACGTTATCAAAAATATGTTTTCTGCCGTAGTCAATGAGTTTGTGGAATCTGCTCCGTGCTTCTTCAAATTGTTTTAGCTTCAGCAGTGCCATTCCCTGGTAATAAATCGTTTCCGGCGGCTGGTCGTTATAATACATCATTCCGGCTGGTTCGCTTAAGCCGGTTGACGCTTTTTCATAACATTCCTCTGCCTGCAAGACATCTCCTAACCCTTCATAAGCACAACCCAGATAATAATATATATTATTTTCCTGTGCCCCGGTAAGTTTGCCTTCACCTAAGTTTTCCGGATAGGAACCCGTAAGCATCCGAAGGATTATTACTGCTTCTTTATAATTGCCGCAGCTTATATCCTGTCTTGCGATTTCTATATTACTTAAGATATACTGTGCCGGCACCCTGCCTTCCCCTCCCTCCCAGGGATGGAAGCTGCGGTCCATAATACAGGACAAAGCTTTTTCATGGTAACCCAGCGTATTCAACAGAGTAATATACTCCAGATATAAATCATCTCTTATTACTGACAGCTCCATATGCTTTTCCAGATTTCCCAGCCGTTCTTCCGGTGCGGTACCCAGTTTTTTATGGAGCTGATCCAGTTCCATAAATACTCTGGCATCCGTAACATCTAATTCAAAGGCTCTTTCCAGTTCTTTATAAGCTGCTGCTTTGTCCATACGTTTATTGTAATAAGCCAGCGCCAGATTCCGGTGCACCGTGGGAAAGTCCTCTTTGCCGGCTGCAGAAGTCTCAAAGCAGCGGATTGCATTCTCATACTGTTTCTTGTCATACCACAGACATCCCAGATAATAAGAGGCAAAAGAGCCGGATGGATTTAACGCACAAGCCTTCTCTAATACCTGAATATCTTCCAGGCGGTGAGGAAAACAGTACTTACTGTCAGCTGCTTCAGCCAGTCTCATATAAGAAACTGCCTCTTCCTCTGCATGACTCATTGCTTTAATATAACCTAAGTAATAGTAGATGAGAGGGTATACTTTATCGTCCTTTGCAGAGCCCAGATAAATCTTTAATATGTTTTGGGCCTCCTCATAAAGTCCGGCTTCCATATAATCGATGGAAAGTTCGAGGTAGGTATTATGGTTTTCAAGAAGCAGGGTGCTGAATGCGGTTTCCTTATACTTATCGGCAGTCAGCAATATTTCTTCATACATGCTGCCAAAATCCATTGGATCAATCTCCAGATTCTCCTGTATCAGTGCTTTTGCCTTATCGTTCATACCCATATGACGTAACAGAGCAGTTTTTAGAACTCTGGCCTTCATATTGTGGTAATTGCGGATAAGGGAGTTATCAATATGATTCAAGGCTTCCTTATAGTCCTGCCTCTTTGTGTCAATACAGGCTAACTGATAGAATCCGGCATCCTGCCAGGCTCCGTTCCAGGTGGCTTTGTAGAACATATCATAAGCCTTATTCCATTCTTCATGGAACTTATAGGCAAGCCCCAGATTGTATAAAGCTTCCCCATCGTAAGGATTCGGATTGGAGCGGGTCAGCTTCTTAACCGCTTCCTGATAATATAGAATGCTCTTTTCGACACATCCTCTTGAAAACAACAGTTTTCCATAGGCGTTATTAATCCGGTAATCCGAAGGATCTCTTTTTAACCCTTCCAGATAGTAATCCGCAGGTTCATAAGTGGCATGACGGTATTGCTCCAGATGAAGCCCGAACAGGAACAGATCTTCATTTGTACGTACTTCAGTCGGTGCAGGAATGGGTTTCGCTGCCTCGGGCATTTTCTGCAGCTCTTTATCTTCCGGGTGGTAGGATACTAACAGATTGCGTTCCTGATCAAAGATTTTCACTTCAAAATCCGTTGCTTCCCCCGTAAGTTCTTCGCTCAGCTTCGTTTCATAGGCTTTATCCGGCGTCATATCAAGCAGTTCCGTAAAAATGAGTTCTCCCTGTCTGGTAAGTTCAATAGCTGCATTATTGTATTCCCCTGTCACATACGCTTTAATCACAAGTCTGCCGTCTTCTCTGTCTAAATTCACGGCAGCGGACAGGGTAGCATTTTTAATACTTCCCACTCCCTTATAAGGCATAAAATACTGGGTAAAGGTTTTTTCTTCATAAGGTGCTATCCAGGCGAAATCCGGCTGGTTATCCGTAAAGCAGCCTGTCATTAATTCCACATATGGGCCGTCTTCATCCGTCAGATTCCGGTCCCAGGCTTTCCCGAATTCTCCGCAGCCCCAGGTCCACTGCTTCTTGCCGGGGGAGACATGATGATCGGCAATATGCAGGATACCGGCCTCTTTTCCATAATCATAGCCGCCCACAAAATTGTAATCGGAATGGTATGCCATATAGGAGGTGGGAACCGGTATGTTCTTATACCTGGAGATATCCACTCCGGCAGAATAATCCATCTTATAATAGGTGCCCGTCGCAATGGGGAAGTTGGATACATCCCGTTTTCCATGGTCCATAACCGCATGAACATCCGGCGGGAAAATTGACTGGGTGTTTTCATTTACCGCAATGGCAGGGTTGGCCCACCACAAAAAGGTCTTGGGGGAATCGGTCCGGTTATAAAGCTGAGCCGAGATCTCCAAATAAGCCTTATCCGGATAAAGAGTAAAGGCTGCCATTCCCTTGGTGCGGAACATATTCTCGATTTCGCTTACCCATATAGTGCAGCTTCCGTCTTCATTCTCCGCTGTTGTAAAATTAACCGGGTCAAAGGTACTGGGTCTGTGATGTTGGGGCCAGTTAAATTCAATACCACCGGAAATCCAGGGTCCGTTCAGTCCTACCAGAGCAGGTTTGATTACCTGATTGTAATAGACGAAATCGTACTGGTTGGTCTTATCCGTAGCCCTCTGTATTCGTCCCCCAAGCTCCGGCAGCACCATTATCTTTAGATACTTATTCTCCAGAAATACTGCCCTGTAGGTTTTATCCGATTTGACGTCATAAATCTTATCGATTACACTGTGGGGATATACTTTTCCCGAGCTTCCCTGATAAACTCTTTTTTCCAGGAACATAGGATTTTTATCCGGCTCACCAATCTCATAAGTGGGAATGGTAACATTTTCTTCCCAGACCTTTACTCTTTTTTCATCTGACATATACATTCTCCTAACACATAAAAGATAACTGTGTTACTGCCGCAAACAACCGGCTGCATAATCCTGCGGCATTCCTTTCTTTTCATTCTATTTTTCAGCCACTAACCCAATACATCATTTTCTATGGGAATTCGCAATATCCTGGGTAAGTATTATGCATCCCGCTTTTTGTACTGTGACAGTTCATGAGATCCTAATACAGTCCATATATTGCTTTTTTATACTTTGCATTATATAATGATTTTAATTGATTTACATTACAATAAAATGCTTTATACTATCGATATCTTGCTATAGGAGAAAACAGATGAAGTGCATGGAACCCGGAGTTTTAGAAAACTCTTCCTATTATTTTACAACTCTTTCCCCCCTGGCCAAAAGTCTGTATTTTTACCTGCTTTGCACCGGTCATTTTTACTGTGACAAGACCTACCATGTTAAGCGCAAAAGCTATAACAGCTACCTCATTCTGTATATCCTAAGGGGTGAATGCAGTGTTTCTTTCCGCGGACATAACTATACGGCCCATGAAAAGGATGTGGTGTTTATTAACTGCTACGAACCCCATTCCTACTGGTCCGATACGGA
>JAEZSL010000020.1 GCA_023443925.1 Bacillota bacterium
CTCATCATTTTTACGGAGCATAGGTGCACTTTTTCTCTGGTCATATGCCAGAGCTGGATTAATGTCTTATGCAGATCAATCCCTACATAAAGCAGATTTTCTCTTTTCTGCAATTCTCTCCCTCCTGCTCTTGTTTCCAACCAATCAGTTCCCGTACCGGCAACCTCAGATGACAGCGTTAGCTCTTTTTGAGTCCGCAAGGGTTCGACAGCCTATCTACAACAAACCAATGGGTGAAAGGACAAGTTATTTCTTTTATTGGTTGTTGATGTTAACTCTCTATCAATTGGATTGCAAGTCATTTCTGGATTTATTTTCAGGAGAAGAAACGGCAGAAAAAAGAACAGAAAAGGGAGCTACAGAAAGGGGAATTTTACCCCCTGTAACCCCCGGCAGCCCCATTTTACCATAGAACCAATCTCCTGTAAATCCCATGGTTCACCATGAACCATGGGGTAGGTAGCTCTCTTAAAACCAATGACACAGAAAACCAGCACCCTATTTTCATTTGCCCTGTATCGCAAGATATAACCCCTGTGTGACCTTTAAAACCGATGGTAGAACAATGTATGCCATTCAAGCATTACTAAGCCTTGTTGGGCATATTTGAAAACGATCGTTTTTTATCCGATAAATGTTTAGATTAATGCTACAGACTGTTCATCTTCCTGTTGCTTTATCAGAAAAATGTCGCATATATGCCGAATTTCGCAATGCTACAGGTCGCGCTTCTGCAACCATTTTAAAATCTGGTAACGGAAAATCCACTCTCATTTCTTGCTCTAAAATAGAGGTGAACCATGGGGGCTAAAATGATGCAGGTTAAAGAGCCGGGGTTAAAAACTTCCCCGGCTCGGATTACATCAGCCCGCAATGCGGACTGAGAGAACTTTTTCATCGGGGTCGGATTCCTGGCATTGGGGTCGTAACCGGAGTTACACTTGCACGTAAGTCCCATTTACACGAAAAAATTACGGGGTCGTGAACAACTCCTTGAAAACCATAACCAGTATATCAAGACAATAAGCATTCCTTGAATTCATTTGATCTATTTTACCAATTCAAAACATCTATTTTTATAGTTTCTGGTATCGACTTTCTGGTACTATTTCGGTATCAGATGTTCTCAAAGGAGGGAAACATTATGACCGTTCAGGAATTACTCTCTCTCAAGGCAACTTGCTCTAGAAGAACTTTTCTGTATCAACATGGATTCGTGGATGGAGTAAAGATTCTAAAATACATTAAAAAACTGAACTTTTGTAAAAGTCTAGAACACAGCCACTCAATAGCTTGCTGTGCTCTAGACAATGTTTAAGCTAAGACTTTATAAACTTTTACTTTATTACTTCCAAAATATATATTGCATATACTTATTTATTCGTTCTTCAGCAATTTTTATGTTTTCTAAATTGCCATTATGCGATACAAATAATATATCTAAATCTATCGTCTCCAGCTCATGTTGTAATGCCATATCATTATTTACTTGTTCTTGAATTTCTCTATTTTTACCAATTCCATCATATTTATTATGTAGATATGAATCAATTAAATTACATGGGGTTGATAAAAAACGACCCATTTGTTTACATTTATCATTGTCCATTTGTAATGACAATAATCCAATAAAATAATACCATTCTTCAACTAAAGAATATGCTATACCCATGATATCTTCATCTTGCCTATTAATACAATCTGAATAATCATATTCTTCTAAAATAGGTATTAATGAGTTACATATTTCTATACCACGATTCACATCTCTTTCAATTTCTAAATCATTATATAATACTTTTCTCATCCCCCCCAAAATAAAAGTTTCAAAATATAATAAATTTTCAAATTGTTTATGACTTCCTATGTGTTTTATTAATTTCATGGTTCTAGCCATACCCATAATCCCTAAGTACATACACTGTTTCGTTTCTAGAGCAGCTATAGCTGTTATTATATCATTATATTTTTCGGCACTTCTATTAATCATCTTACAAGCCTTTCATTTAATCTTTTTCTCCATAATCTATTCTTTTTTGTACATTATTATTATCACTTGCATTACCTGTTACATTAATAATTCCTGTTTGTTTCTGAACATTTTCACACGAAGGACAGGAATAATGTGACGAAACTTGTTTCGCACCTTCTGTACTATACCCATTCTTTTCAAGATAATAAATACCTTTTGTTTCTGCATGATTTCCATAATTACCAGTCATATCTGGTCGAATATTATTTTTACTTGAGTTTATTACAATAATATCCTCCCCATATATTTGCTGTGCTTTTATTTGACTTTGTTTATTTACTGTTGTGCTGTTTTGGGAAATTATAACAGTCCCATCTGGAGTAATAGTAGTTGTTTGACGTGGTCCTCCATTAAATAAAGTTCCGTCTGCTGACTTACTTAATAAATCTTCTACACCAGTCTTATATATTTTATCCATATTAGCTTGTAATTCTTCATCTGATAAATTATATGAATTAACTTTTTTTCCACCCGAACCCTTATTGGCAATATCGATATTAAGTTTTTTAGCTGCTTCCTGCTCTGCCGGAATTAATTTTTCTCCTTTGTTTACCTTATTTCTTAAGTATGCAGCTAAATTCCCCTGTTCCTTTGCAGTTGCTGTTCCTTTATCCATACTTTCTATAATTCTATCTCTGGCAGTTTCACACATATTCCCGCTTGGGTCTACATAATAAACCGGATCGTTGGCACAGTATGCATACAGATTCAGCCCATCTCCCCGGTAGGTATCCTCCTGGGTGAAGCGTCCAATGACTGGATTATAGTATCTGGCTCTTAGGTAATACTGCTGGCTGATAGAATCGAACTGCTGTCCGTTAAACTTAAAGCGGTTTTCTACCTTTTCCTGGCTTTCCGTTACATTTCCCCATGCGTCGTATTCATACCGGTTGAGGACTTCCTCTC
>JAEZSL010000104.1 GCA_023443925.1 Bacillota bacterium
CAACTTTATTACCAAAGCCCAAGGTGTTACAATCCCATCCCTGCTTTTCGGATTACAATTTCTGGTTTACTTTATTGTTACAAACATCGAGAAGAAAAAGGTTGACCATAATAGCGGTAAGATGCAATTAATAATTATTTTAAGTATAATATTATTGCTCCTTACATTTGGAGCAATCCTTTATCTGGTAAATATTAAGTAGAAGTATGAAGAATAAAATAAGATTACTACGTAAAGAACAGAAATTCAGACAGGAAGATTTAGCTGCTATGTTAGGTGTCACCAGGCAAACAATAAATGCAATCGAAAATGACAAATATGATCCCACATTGCAATTAGCATTTAATTTAGCAAAAATACTCGGAACAACCGTAGATGGACTTTTCGAACCGAACCCGTGACCCAGGAGCTTTTAGATGAGATTTTCCATCGTTAATAAAGTTATTCTAGGATATAAGAGTCTGGCTTGCCAGACTCTAGTGTTGATACACTTTCAAGACAGTGAAACTCATAACCTATACGAGAAAAACAGCAGTTTTGGTTTATTAAAATTACGAATAATTCCACGGATGCTTACCTTTAAATGATTCTCCTCCTTATGATTTGATGATAAAATATGAAATTAAATTAAAGAGTATTTATTAATACACTAATTTTATTGTGTTTTCGCATTCCGGTAATCTGATTAAAACAAGTTATATCACAAAAATGCAGCTTATGTCAAGTTAACTTTCCATCGCATTTACCCAATTCTTAATAAAGGTGTAACCATTTATTATTACTTACTGACCGGTTCAAATATCAATCCCTTATTTAATTTTCACACTAAAGCCCATGCTACCGTGAAGAATAGCCTCTTTTGCTATTCTTCTAATGGCTTGCATGTCTTTTGCGAGACTATTCACACTAAATTCATTTTATCAACAGTCTCTTTGCTTTTAGCCGTCACTTCCACCCAGGCCGGCTTAAAGCCGCTTTTTATCGCATTCCGGACGGATTTTAGATTAGACCAGGCAACACAATAAAACGGGACTTTTCCTCTGTTTAGTATTTCTATGGCGAGCCTGCTGGTAAGGGCGGATGCAATTCCTTTTCTGCGGTGTTCCGGCAGTACATCTACACCAATCTGCCACATGGTATCACAATCCGCGGAACATCCGGCAAGACCAACGAGTTTTGTACCGTCATAGGCTCCCACACCAAGCACATCTAAATGCTTCCTCATTTCGCAAAGCGCATTGCTCCACTCTGCCTGATATAAAGCCCCAAAATCCTTCTGTTCTAAAATCTTCAAGTTATAATCACAAGCAGCTTCCCTAAGGGTATTTACGTCCGGCAGGAAATATTCCGCCATAAAACAGATTTTCATATTATACTTCTGCAACGCATCATCCAACACATGGAGGTTCGGCGTTTCAAAGCAATGCTCCATTGGATATTTATTAATATAAGCTTCCACTGCTTCTCTTATTTCAGGATGAACAGATGCTACAACGTTATTTCCGTAGGATACCAGGTCACAATAAAAAGGCAGTTCCAGATATTTCCGACAGTCTGGGTTGGGTTCAGAAATAACCACCACATTTTCGCTCTTTTTATAATCGTCCCAGTTACAGTTCATATCCACCGCTGATTGCTGCATAGCAATGTCTTGTATCTCTTTATTTGTCATTTTAACCTCTATTCTTGCACACGCTCTTTGTGCATATCAAGTTTGTGGTGCGCAAGCACAAACTTGCGGTTGAAAAATTTATTTTTCAACCTAACTCCCATCTGTGCGCCTAAGCGCACATATAAATCAAGATGTTGAAAAACTGTATTTCGTTTTTTCAACCTAACCTCTTTCCTGAATATTTAATCTTCGATTAAATATTCGATAATCAGTAGTTGAAAAAACAGCTTTTCGTTTTTTCAACCTAAAGTCCTCCATTTATTTGCAAACTCAATGGTTTGGTATCTGTCATTCCGGTAACGGAGACCTCCCCTAACACGGCTGCATGCTATACTGCCTAGAAAAATGTCTCATCGCATTATTAGGTTATCCCTATATTTAATGCAAATAAAAAAGTACTTCCGTAAAATACAGAAATACTTCTCATTCATGATCATTTTATTTACGGTAATCAGATTGTAGTAGTGATTGATAAATATTTCTGCTTAATCTATTTGCTAATATGAAAGCTTTCATATCAATCACCTGCCTTTCAATCCGGATATATATTTATTATACCAGAAATCAGACCAATCTTCAACCAAATATTGTTAATTTTATATCTATTTTCATCCGGTAACACTAACTTCCGTCTTAATAATCTGTACCGTAGTTTCCGATGTGTTTTCAATAATTACTCCGACTACCCCATCTTCTTTTCCCACTTCCACAGCCAGAGTTTCCTTTTCCTTTATCAGGTACTTTGTATATCCGTCGGATAAGGTAATCTGACCCGGGCCTGACAGGTACAATAGGAGAAAATATTTTCCCGGATCCTGTCTGCATAGGGCTATGTTTTCTTTTTCTCCGGACGGGAGGTTAATCAAAGTTAGAATTCCCTCTGCCGATGCTGTGGTCATAAGATTAAAATCTCTCACTATGCCTTCACTTTTGGTATCCCATTCCCCTAAAAAAGCTTCCTGATCGCCAGGCTGTAAACATTTTCCCTTAATCCCATTGTGATCCAGTCTTACACTGCCGTTTAAAACCATGAGCTTTCTTTGTATTCCTGGCAGCTTTGTAAATACGGAGGTGTCCTTATCGACGGTAGCCGTACTGATACGGAAACTGAAACTTCTGTCCGTATAACTGCCGTCTTTTGGATATATATATAATTCTGTTGTATCTCCGCCGCTCCACCTGGATACCGTGTATTGTTTTTGATTTAATACTTCAACGTTCAAATACGATGTCTCCTTTCTTAATTACCTTTTCGACCACATTACCTCCGGTATGGTAAACTAAAAATTCATAACTGGGGAATGACAGTAGATTGATATCTGCCTTTTTTCCGGCTTCAATGCTGCCAATCTCTTTTTCCAGACCCAGCGCTGCCGCACCGTTTATTGTAATTGCAGTCAGGGTTTCATTCAGAGTCATTTTCATATGTATGGCTGCCAGGGCTAACATTAAGGGAATGGAATTTGAAAAACAACTGCCCGGATTAAAATCACTGGCCAACGCCACACCGCAGCCGCTGTCTATGATTTTCCTTGCCGGTGCATAAGGCTTATTCAGGCAGAAAGCCGTATTGGGAAGCAGGGTTGCGACAACCTGATTCCTCTTTAATGCCTCAATACTTTCATCCGAGGTCATCAGTAAATGATCCGCAGAGACTGCACCCAGTTCACCAGCTAATTTACCGCCCCCTAAATTCACAATTTCATCTGCATGGATTTTGATCCGAAAGCCCATTTCTTTCGCAGCAGCCAGTAACCTTCTTGATTGTTCTATGGAAAATACGCTCTTCTCACAAAAAACATCACAGAAAACTGCCAGATTTTCATCTTTTACAGCCGGCAGTACCTTCTGGATCATAAAATCAATATATTCCTCAGCCTTTCCTTGATATTCTGCGGGAACAGCATGTGCCCCAAGATAGGTGGCAACAATATCCACCGGCTGTAATTCATTTAATTTCTTCATAGCCTGAAGCTGTTTGATTTCACAAAAGTCATCAAGTCCATAGCCGCTTTTCCCCTCCACTGTGGTAATTCCCTGGGAAAGCATATGGGATAGTCTGGTCCTGCCAAGCGTTGTCAATTCTTCCAACCCGGTCTCTCTGGTGGCATTTACGCTGGCCTGAATTCCACCGCCCATTTTCATAATATCCATATATCCGGCTCCCCCCAGTCTAGCCATAAATTCCTGGGGTCTATAACCTCCGAATATAAAATGGGTATGGGAATCCACAAATCCCGGCACCGCACACTTACCGGTACCGTCAATTACACGGCAATCCCGGTCATCACCAATATACTGCAATACCTGATCTGTAGTCCCAACCAGTCTAATTTCTTCCTCTTCAATATAAATTGCACCATCTGACAAGAGTTTGATATCATTCATAGCCTTTCCTGATTTTAAAGAACAACCGACAGGCGTTGCTATCTGACTCAGGTGCGTGATTAATAACCGTTTCATAAAGCTGCCATCCTTTCTGAATTAATGATTCCTGTATTGGAATGTTATTATTTTAATTTTAAATAAGGTATATCAAAGCATGTGTTTGTTCCTATCGATTATTCGGATTCGCCTGCTGAATAATACGAAATCTATGTTGGTACTTACCGTATGGTAGCTTCTGTTTCCTCTATTCGCCCCAGCATAGCTGAGGAATTAAGTTTTTCCATTTAGAAGTCCTTTATATTAGGTTTTTAAAGGACTAAATACAACAGATCAAGCGCCGATTTCTTTCATAATATTCCGAACCTTTGCAATAATCTCTGCTTCTGGTATTGTTTTTACTGTTCCGCCGTCTACCGTAGTCTTTCCGTTTACAACTACCCTTTCTATGGCTGAAGGCTGCATAGAATAAACAATATTTGGCAGCAGTTGTTCGCAGGATTCCGATAAAGGCTGCATAGACATATCCTTTAGCTTAATCCCAACAAAGTCGGCCTGTAATCCCGCCTTTATCTCTCCCACCGGCAGTCCCAGGAGTTTTCCGCCGCTTTTGGTACCCATATCGAATGCATCCTTATAATTTAAGCACATGGCATCACAAGTTTTCGCTTTCTGCAGCAGGGAAACCATGCGCATTTCTTCAAATACACTGATACGGTTGTTGCTGCAGGCTCCATCCGAACCTAAACCAATCAGTACCTTACTTGCCATCATCTTTGGGATATCTGTGATACCGTCTGCCAGGAACATATTGCTGGAGGGGCAATAGGCAAGAGAACTTCCTCTGGCTCCCAGAAGTTCTATTTCATGAGGCTCCAGCCATACCCCGTGGATTATCGTCATAGACTCATCTACAACACCAAGTTTATCCAGGAACTCCACTGTCCGCAATCCACCCTGCTCTTCCATAACCTGCTTAACTTCAAAAGGCTCTTCTGCGACATGGATATGAAAACCAGTCCCCAGCCTCCTTGCCAGCTCATGGCCAGCCTGGATCATCTCCGGGGTGGCTGCATGAAGGCTGTGAGGTGCCGGTATGACCTTTACCATATTATTTTTACCGTTGTATTTCAGAGCCAGATATTCGGTGTGTTCCACAGCCTGGGCTTTTGTTTCCACATAGCCCTTGGGTGCCCCCTGCCAGTCATACATGGTTCTTGCAAGTACTAGACGGATTCCTATATCCTTCGCTGCCTGTATAATCATTTCGTCACTGTCCGTTCCGAAATTATGGAGATAGAAGAAGTCACTGACCGTAGTAACCCCGTATTTCATCATTTCCCCAAATGCAAATACCGCACCGCCATAGATATGTTCTTTTTTAAAACGGCCGGAATATTTATAGAGGGCATTGTCCCTCCACTCCAGAAAAGGCCGGTCACAGGAGAGGCCTCTAAGTAAACTCTGAAAACAGTGATTATGTACATTAACCGTTCCCGGTATCATAACCAGGTCAGACCAGTCGTTTCGGATGGCTTTAGGATACTTTTCTGTTAAAGTGTCATAGGAGGCTACTTCCGTAATTGCACCGTTTTGTACCGCAACGCCGTAATTCTTTTCAAATTTATCTTCTGTATAAACGTAATCCGGTTTAAATATCGTAATCATACATCCAGCTCCTTATCTAAAATCAGCAATGCATTCATCATGGCATTTACTGTATGTTCAATATCTTCTATCCGGCTGTTTTCATCCGGGCAGTGGCTTTTGCCGCCGATACTCTGGGTAAATATCATGCCTGCTCTGGTTACCCGCTGCATATTGGCTGCATCATGGCCTGCCATACTGACATAGTTGTAAACCGGCTGGTTTAAAGACCGGATTCCCTGCCTTATGGCTTCCTGTACCGTTTCATCCATGGGCATAGCCGGCTGGTCCAGATTTAATTTTCTCTCGATTTTTACTTTTCTGCGGTCTTCTATTTCCTGAACCACCTTGGTCAGTCTGTTGGTAATACCTGTTACAATCTCCGGAATACAGGTCCTTATCTCCAGTACCAGTTCCACTTTTCCCGGGATATTGCTGACTGCATTTGGATAAACCACCAGATAACCGATAGTGCCCACAACCTCAGGCGAATTAACCTCCTTAAGTAATTTCTCGAACTCCAGATTGAGTTCACTGGCTGCCAGCAAAGCATCCTGGCGGTCCTGCATTATAGTGGTACCGCCGTGATTTGCGTCCCCGGTTACGGTAATATTCTCCCGGTAGATTCCTGTAATACAGGTCACGTTGGCACTGGATTCCCTGGTGGTAAACAATCTTTTTCCCTGTTCAATATGAAGTTCCATAAAGGCACTGACATCACCGGGTTTTATCAGAATAGTATCCGCAAGCTCTATATTACCGCCGATCTGTTCAATACAGGAAGCCAGTGAACTGTTGTCGATATGGCTCTTAAGCTTTTGTAAATCCCCTTTCCCTAAACGGCCGGACAATACTTTACTGCCAAGAGTCGAAACATTGTAGGGATTTGGTTCTTCCCCCGTAAAGGATACGACTTCAATGGGGTGTCTGGTTTTTATATTATTTTCAATCAGAGTTTCTAAAATTTCGGTTGCCCCCAGAACGCCTAAAGCTCCGTCATACATTCCTCCGTTTGGCACCGCATCATGATGGGAACCAATTACAATTGGCGGCAGCTTATTCTCCGCACTGCCCTCTCCTTCTCTTCTTACCCAGAGATTGGCTATGGCATCAATCCGTACCGGAATGCCGGTTCTGGTCTCCCAATAATGAATAAGCCATTCCCGTGCCTGCCGGTCGGCCTCGCTTCCTAAGGCACGGTCAATCCCTCCGTTTTCATTTTTACCTATTTCAGCTAGTTCAAATAGATTCCGCTCAAGCCTTTCTATATTAATTTTCATAAATACCTCCTTCCTGAATATACTTTTCTTCGATTAAATATTCGTTAATCAGTAGTTGAAAAACAACCTTTTTTTCAACCTACCTCACATATGTACACTTAGGAGCACATATAGCAGGGATTTTGTAAACATAAATTTTTTTAACCCAGCTTCTATTGCGTAATGCATTTGTTCACGGATGTGTTCTCTCACAGAATAAATGGTGAAAGAACCAATATATGGCATATCTTTCTATTATTAATTTTTTCTAATAACCCGCATGCCTTTTTGCGAGACTATTTACATTAATGTCCTCACTTATATTTCACCTAAAGTTTTACTCTCTATGGCAGTTAAGTCATATGTTTTTAAAAACTCATAACTTTTCCGGATATCAATGGACAGATTCCGGTCCTCATCTAAAAATGTTATCTTTTTTCGAAAATCCGTATATAATTTTGACGTACCGCTGCCAAGCTTAATCCCAGAAGCCTTCTCCCGGTTTCTTAAATCCATTGCCTGGGCTCCGTGCATCAGTTCGATGCCGGCCATATAATATAAATTATCCAATAATTTTCTTGCTTTCTCCACTGCCAGGGAGGCGTTGGTGGCATGATCTTCTATTCCGCCGGCTAATTCCAGATAATCCATAGAGGAGGGATTGACATACATACGGTTTTCCGCATCCAGGGCTCCGATGGCTTTTTGAATGGTACTAAAGGCAATTACCTGCTCTTCATTTGGTGCTAAAAACCGGGACAGCCCGGTAAACTGTGGATTGGCCAGTTTAATCAGCCTGCTGGCGGTCATTTTAGAGACATGCCCCAGCCCCAGTGTAAACATTTCAATACCCAGTACCCAGGCTAAAGGTTCAAAATTAGCACTGCAGCTGATTCTGTCCTCCTCCGGTATAAGACAGGGGTTATCGCAGGTCGTATTCATTTCGGTTAATAACTGTCCCTTCACATAATGAAAGGCATCCAGCACCCCACCGGTTACCGCACAATAATCCCGGTAGCTTAAAGGATCCTGCAATGCTCTGCCGGGATACGGTTCAAATAAATAACTGCCGTCAAGGAATTCCCTGCAAAGTCTGGCTGAAATTATTTGTCCTTGATAGCCTCTTAACTTATTTACCGTCTCATTAAAAGGAGCAGTAATACCGTTTAAAGCTTCTAAGGACAGACAGAATACCAGGTGGCTTACTTTCAGAAAATGTGCGGCTTCCAGCATAAAGACCCCAGCCTGAGAAGCGGAACCGGCATTGGAGGATACGATACCCAGACCGTCTTTTGGCCCAAGGACTATAGGGGACAGAACAGCCTTTTTTAGGGCTATAGCACCGGGCAGCCGCATCCCTTTAAAATAAGCTTCTCCTTCCCCGATCATAACCATCCCAATATCAGAAAGTGTACCGATATCACCTGCTCCGACGGAGCCTCTTTTTCGAATAACCGGATGAATACCTCTATTTAAAAATTCCGCCAGATACAAAACGATTTTTTCCGAAACCCCGGTATGTCCGGACAAAAATCCGTTTAACCGGATTAAAAGAGTCCCCCTTATCTCTGCTTCGCAGCATTCCGGAGCTATGCCGATACAGTGGCTTCGAAGCAGGGATTTATTATAGGCATCAAAATATTCCGCTTCCACTTTACGGTCCTTATTCCAACCGACTCCCGTATTCAACCCGTAGACTTTCTCACCTCTTTTATCAAGTTCGTATATCAAAGCCCGGGCTGATCTGACACGTACCAGGGCTTCTTCCTCCAGCTTAACTGTGGCCTTTTTCTTAACGACAAGTTCAAACTGTTCAAAATTTAGATTTGAACCGTTTAATTCAATTATATCCACTCTGGCACCTGCCTTTCCTTTTATTCATGTAATAGCGTTCACATTGCATAATTCATCTGCCAAAAGAGGATATGCTGCTTACTTAAAAAGGTTAAAATGCAACTCATTTTAAAATACCAGCTAGAATCAGTCATTCTACCCATGTAGAACTTCCACAATATCCTCCGGAGTTACCGGATAATGGGACAGGCTGGTTCCAAGAGCATCATTAATGGCATTTATAATAGCCGGTGCCGGTGTAACCGCGGCAATTTCACCAACACTCTTTGCCCCATAAGGACCTTTTGGTTCCTTTTCTTCTATCAGCAGGGTACGGATTACCGGTGTATCCGGAGCATTCAGAAGATGGTATTTGGAAAAGTTTCTCGATTTTACTACACCGGATTTATCAATATCGAAATTTTCATATAAAGCCATTCCTATACTCATATGGGCACCGCCTTCTATCTGGCCTTCTGCCAGCATGCGGTTTACCGCCCTTCCGATATCATGAACGGCAAGGCAGTCCAGAACCTCCACCTGGCCGGTACAGGTATCCACCCTAACCTCCACGAAACTCGCCGCATAGGATGCCGGATTGGCAGGTGATTCATACTCTTCAAATATGCATAAGGCTTTGGAGCACCTTTTTTCATAATCCAATGCAATTTCTCCAAAGGTTTTTGTTACACCTCCCGAGGTAATAAGTCCGTTTTTAATCTCCATACTGCTGTTTTCCCATTGATATAACACACGGCAGGCCTTTTTAATTTTCCGTAAAAGCTTTTCTCCTGCTTTTTTAACGGCCCCGCCGCAAACAAAGGTAACCCGGCTGGCCTGGGTCCCGGCCGAATCATAAGGAGTTGACAAGGTATCGGCTTCCAGAATTCTTACCTTACTGATATCCGTCTTTAAAGCCTCTGCCGCTATCTGCTGCAAAGTGGTTATGGTGCCGCAGCCCTGCTCATGGATACTGATCTTTACAACAATACTGCCGTCCACATATAACATCATTTCCACATTGGTAAAGTCCGGATAGGCGCCTTTGTAGCCATTGCCATGGACGCCGCAGGCCATGCCGGTACCATAACGGTAACGATCCGTATTCTTTAACTTAACGGATTCCCGCCTTAACTTCCAGTTAAATTCCTTCCTGCCTTTTTCCACACATTTACGGATCTGGGCATTGCCCAGACCCGGGGCACCGGTCAGATCCACATCCATCGGATATACCAGGTTCTTTAACCGCAGTTCACAAGGGTCCATTCCAAGCTCCCTGGCTATGAGATCCAGATTGATTTCCGTAACGGCATGAGCCTGTGGAGAGCCGTAACCCCTGCAGGCACCGCCGGGAATTGTATTGGTATAATAGGTATTCACATCGCAGCGCTGGCTGGGAATCCGGTACAGACGGAACAGCTTTTTGCCCAGAGCCATGGCTACGGCTGCCGCATTGGTATAATAGGCACCGCCGTCAATATCACAGTGTATCTTCCGTCCCACAATAATACCTTCTTTGGTCACTGCGGTTTCAATCTGCATATTGGCAGCGTTCCGGCTTCTGGTAGCAAGGATGGCATCACTTCGGTCCATATACAGCATTACAGGTTTTTTTAAACGGTATGCCGCATAAGCACATGCCGGTTCCACGACGGTCTGGCCCTTGCCCCCGAAAGAACCGCCCATAACCGCCTTAATTACACGGATTCTGGAGTAAGGAAGATTCAGCAGCATGCTGATATGATACTGGATCTGGCTGGCCACCTGACAAGGACTGTAGACCACCAGCGTATCCGTTTCGTCAATCTCACATAAACAGATATGAGGTTCAAGGGCGCTATGATGGATTTTCTGTGTGCTGCCCACCGTTTGAATCACCAGATCTGCCTGTGCTTTAGCATGTTCATAATTACCGCATTCTATGGTTTTATGAAATGCAAGGTTTGATATTCCTTCCCGGATTTCACAACCTTTTTTAGCATTTTCAATACCTGTTATTACCGGCAGTTCCGTATAGGTTATACGAACCAGGGATACACCGCGTTCTACTGCCTGTTTGCTGGTGCCTACCACCAGTGCCAGGTGGTCACCCATATATCTTGCCCGGTCACTTAAGATATACTGATCTTCCGGTGCATCGGTACCGGGATACCATTTATGGGCATTATAAGTGATTTTCGGAACATCCTTAAAGGTGTACACAGCCACAATCCCTTCTGCTTTTTCTGCTTCGGAGGTATCTATTTCGATGAGGCTGTGGGCTTTATCGCTTAATACCAATCTGGCATATAACATGCCTGTCCGCCTCATATCACAGATAAACTTTGTTCTGCCCATTACTTTTCCATAAGAATCTTCACGTTCCATACTTTTACCTACATAGTTTAGCTCACTCAATCTAAAACCTCCTTTGCAATCGAATCAAGTCTCACCGGCAGTTATCTTCTGCCCATTTTGCATCTTTAACTCTTCTATCATGTTTAACATCAGACCAAAAGCTGCTTTCTTTTTATAATGTTTTGACGGACGGTCCGGAATATTTGTCTCGATCTGCTCCTCAACAGCCAATTTTAACTGTTCCGCCGGATACGCTGTCTGTTTTTCGGAAACTTCCCCCCAAGATATATCCGGATAATCCTCTAACCGTTTCCCGTCAATCGCCGCCTCAACAAGAGGTGCTCTTAAGGCTTTCCCGCCGACTGCTCCCAGATAGATTACGGGATTCTTAATCTGCCCATTTAGAAGCTCTACACTTAGACAGCCATTAATTTTGGATATGGTTACGCTTTTTCTGGCTCCTACTTTATAAAAAGCGGATAACCGGCTGCTTTTAAGTATCCGGATACGCCAAATGACCTCATCCTGTTTCAGGGAGGTTAAACCGCTGCCGGTGATTAATTCATCGATTGTGTATTCTATCAGCTTACCCTTGGAGTTAAGGAGAATAATGACCGCACCGCAGGCAGCCAGAACAGGTATCAGATCCGCACTTTGAGAGGCATTGCCAAGATTTCCGCCGATTGTGGCCAGATTCCGTATCTGGGTGGAACCAAGCATTCCGGCTGCCTGTGCCAATGCAGGAATATGAGATTTTATGACAGGACTTTCCTCCAACCGTGCTGCCGTAACAAATGCTCCGATGATTATGGCATCCTCTGTTAAATAAATATCTCTGCTTTCCCGCATTTGGGTTAGATCAATCAGATTATAATTATATATTTTCTTTTCATGAAATTGAATCATTAGATCCGTACAACCGGCAGCAAAATAGGTATTTTCATTTTTAATCTTTAAGAGAGCCACTAAATCCTCTTTCGTGTTCGGTCTGAAATATTCCATCGTCACACCATTACCTCCGCTTCTCTTACTGCCTTAATAATCTTCTGGTAGCCGGTACATCTGCACAGATTGCCCTCAATGGCACGCTTGATATCAATCTCTGACGGATGAGGGTTTTTCATGAGCAGGGCCTTGCAGGATAAAATCATCCCCGGGGTACAAAAGCCGCATTGAACTGCTCCATTATGTATAAATGACTTCTGAAGTGTATCCAATTCCCCATCTTTATCAATTCCCTCAATTGTAATTATTTCTTTGCCATATATCTGACCGGCAAACATGGTACAAGAGGTTACCGCTTCACCGTCGGCAATAATGGTACAGGCTCCGCATTCCCCTTCTCCGCAGCCTTCCTTTACTCCAGTTAACCCCATATCCTCCCTTAGAAAATCGATTAATCTTAAAAACGGATTTATTTCTTTCTTTATATCTATTCCATTAATATTACATTCTAAGAGCATGCACATCACCTGCCTAAAGATTTTTTCTAATAGTAACCCTGTTCAGTCAAAAAAACGTCAAAAATAATATACTTTATACAGAAAAAGCTGTTAATTGCCAACCTGAGTATTTTAAAATTTAATTTTATTTTTGACGTTTTATTGACATTGCTATGGTATCATGTCCGTAATTCAAAATGTTAACAAACACAATGCCGTGGAATCACTTAAGTGAAACCGCGGCATTTTCCATTTTGAATAACCTGCCTTGGCATATCCCCTTACCCCGGATATGCCGGTATTTCATATCAGAACCCTTTAGTACCTAGTATGTGAAAAGCCGACTGCTTTCACAAAATTAAATCAGGCATCTATACGGTAGGAATAAACTCTATATTCCAATACAGTATATAGCAAATATTATAATAAGGAGTGTTTTTATGAAAAGAAGAAGAATAATGGCATGTGTTCTGGCAGCTTCCCTGTTATTAACCAGTTTAACCGCCTGCGGCAAAAAGAAAGACAGTGATCCGCTGGTGGTTAGTTCAAAAGATTTTACCGAATCCATATTGATTGGAGAAATTTATGCTCTGGCTTTAGAAGATAATGATGTCCCCGTTGAAAGAAAGTTAAAGCTAGGGTTTGCTGTAGTCCGGGATGCCATTGAAAACGACGAAATCGACATGTACCCGGAATATACCGGCACCGGTCTCCTTACCGTATTAAATGAAGCTCCAATCTATGATCCCCAGGAATGTTATGATGCAGTAAAAAAAGGTTACAAGGAAAAGTTCAATATTGACTGGCTGGCGCACTCGGAAGTAAATGATGCCGAAGGTCTTGCTATCACAAAAACAGTTGCCGATCAATACGGCATTAAAAACTTTTCCGATTTATGGGCGAATGCCGCCGAACTTAATTTTGCTGCAAATGGTGAATTTTATGAAAGTGAAGGCGCTTACAAACGTCTGGTGGAAGTATACGGCGAGCCGAATTTTAAAGATGCCCTAACCATGGATCACGTACTGACCTATCAGGCAGCCCGCGACGGTGAAGTGGACGCCATCAGTGTTTATACCACGGAAGGTAATTTAGCAGGAAGCGATTTCGTTATCCTGGAGGATGATAAAGGGGCATGGCCCCCCTACTATCTTGTTCCCATCATCCGGAATGATGCATTAACCGCACATCCGGAAGCGGAGGAAATTTTAAATAAAGTAACCGCTACCTTTACAGATGAAAATGTCATCGCCATGAATGCCAAAGTAGATATCGACGGTGAAGAATACGAAGACGTTGCCAAGGAATATTATGATTCTATCAAGAGTATCTTCGAATAATCGGATACCTGACTCAGACTGGCTGTTTCCTTTAGTAAAGCTATTTGCAGCCTGACTCAGAAAGATTACCGGCTCTTTTGTTTACCTGATACAATTGCTGTATTTTCTGCCGGTAAAATTGTTTTTAGATATTGCTTACATCATATCACTTAATAAATCCCCTTGAAAGAACATCTTCTTTCAGGGGATTTGTGCTTCAAACACTTTATACAACAGCCGGTGGCAGTCACACCGCCGCCTTTAATAGACCATAGGTAATTACAAAACGATATTCTTTTCCCAATATACAATATAATTTATATAATTCAGAGCTTTAGTTGCACTCTGGTCAATCTTCAGTACTGAATTGTATTAACCATAGGGTACATAGGGTAACGAGATACCGTAATGATGATTTCGCAATTGCCTAATTAATCACTCACTGAGAAAGGAGAACAGCCATAAGGTTTTACACCATTTATTATGGCAGTATTGCTATTGATACTTTTATTGCCATTGCATTGCAATTAATACTATCATTGCTAATAATACTGTTATTGCCATTGCATTGCAATAAATATTATCATTGCTAATAATACTGTTATTACTGTATCATTGCAGTTAACAATATTATTATTAGTAATATTGTTATTGCTATTTCATTGCTATTGATATTATTTCAATGACTATTATTATAGTAATTATTAAGCAATACTTTATGGTATAATATATGAAATCAAAATTACTAAACACTTTTAAAGTCCCAGAATGCGCTTATCCGTACATTAATCTTATGCTGAACAAGGAGGAACAGGCTATGATTTCCATTATGGGGCATTCCTCTTTTACACCATCGGAATATGCAGTAATTGCAGGTATCCGGCCTGACGATTCTACATACCTGGTAAGTAAGGCTTATCAAAGATGTATTCTAAATCTGGTTCCCGGTTCCGATGACCATTACGTCATCGGAACCTTTTACGAAAGACTGGGTGCTTTCTGTCAGTATGAAAATCCGGTCTGGTTAAAGATTGAGCGGACTCAGCGTGATACTATAAACCGCTGGTATCTGGATACCTTTATTGCCATGAACAAACCGAAATGGGAAAGCGGAGAACGAAAAGATATTGTTGCTCCTCTTCCGGAAGCCATCCGGTATATAGAAGCTCATGACGGTCCGATTACAGTCCGTTCCTGTGACTGCCGGAATATCTTTGATAACTGCGGACACGCAAGGGAAACCTGTATATCCTTTTATACCGGCCCTAACTCCTCCTACCACCGCGGTTTGGCACGACTGATTTCGAAAGAAGAAGCAGTCCAGTTAGTACAAGACTGCGAAAAAGACGGACTTATGCATACTCTGGAAGGTAGTTTCGGCATGTGCAACTGCTGCGGAGACTGCTGTTTTGATTATCTGGCAGCGAAAGAATGTGATACCCTTGGAGTCTGGCCTGAAACTTCTACCATTGCCCTTTTTTATCCCGAAAAATGTATTGCCTGCGGCATATGCGTAAAACGCTGCAACTTAAATGCCTTTACGAAATCAGATAAAAAAATTACTTTTCGTCCGGATAAATGCATCGGCTGCGGGATCTGCACCACAACCTGTCCCAAATCCGCCATTCAAATCGGTAACCGCAGTTAAGGCTCTGAAGCTAAACAAACTGCTACCTCAAAAAAAGTAAGTTATACTTTTCTTAATTTCTGAAACATACTGGCTAACCATAAAGCTCATATAAAATTTTTAACTGGATAATGTTACAGCACTATAAAATAATAATAATAATAATAATATGATTTAATACAACATTGGTGTTACACTAATAACTAATACTTATTGAAAAATTAATAAAGAAAGGATGCCACATTACAGCTATTTTACTCTTTTAATGTGGCAGTATTGCAGGCAAGCCTGTGATATCTTAAGGGTTTAATATCATGAAAGGAATATCCGTAATAGAAGCTAAAAATATAAAAGCTGTAGAATTACATGACGGCTGTCTTACTCTTGAGGAATTTATTGCTGTGGTAAAATACCATGCACCCTTAACCTACCATCCGGATTTTATATTTGCCGTACAAAAAAGCCGCAGCCTGATTGATAAATTTCTGGAAGAAAACAGGGCTGTATATGGAGTAACCACGGGATTTGGGGATAATGTAAAATACGACATTACCGGAGAGGATACCATTACACTGCAAAATAATATCCTGCGCTCCCACGCCTGTTCTGTCGGTGCTCCTCTTCCAGAAACGGAAGTCCGAGCTATCATGCTGATGATTATTCTAAACTCCGGCAAAGGTTATTCCGGAATTAAAACGGATACTCTTATATTGCTTCGGGATATTCTGAATAAAAATCTTCATCCTTTTGCACCCGGAAGCGGTTCCGTAGGCTACCTGTCCGTAGAAGCCCATATTGCTCTGACGTTAATTGGGGAAGGCTTCTTTCTTATGAATGGTGAAAAAATACCATCTACTTCTGCGTTACAGCAAAATGGTTTATCTCCTGTCTGCCTAGGCTGTAAAGAAGGTCTGGTTTTAATAACCGGTACAACCTCCGCTACAGCTTATGCACTTTTAGCCCTATATGAAACTGCAGTTGCCATGAAAAATGCCGAGATCGGCGGTGCCCTTGTCTACGAAGCACTTCATGCCACGTCCAAAGCACTGGATCCAAGGCTTCACCGGCTTAAAAAACATGAAATGCAGCAAGCAGCCGCAGAAAATCTGTCTGCATTATTAAAAGGAAGCCAAATTTGTGAATATTATAAAGATACGAAAGTCCAGGATGCTTGTGCGCTGCGGGCCATGCCCCAGATTCATGGTGCTGTAAAACAACTGATGCTGGAGGCTTATGATACGATTCTTGCAGAAATGCATTCTGTGTCGGATAACCCGGTGCTCTTAGAAGGGGATAACGGCATCGGTGAGGCCCTGATGACCGGTAACTTTGACGGAACTTTCCTGGCCACCCACTGTGATATGCTGTCCATTGCCTGCGCTAATCTCGGAGTATTCATGGAACGTCTTACGGACCGTATGGTAAATCATCATATTAATGAAGGTCTGCCATCCTTTCTGGTAAAAAATCCAGGTCTAAATAACGGATTTATGATTCCCCAGTATACCCAGGCCGGTTTAGCTGCCGAAATAAAGTTGCTGGCTTCTCCTGCATCCATTGACAGTATTACAACCTGTGCAGGACAGGAAGACCCGGTTTCCATGGCCTACCGTTCCTGTCAAAAGGCTTATGAAGCTGCCGGTAAAATACAGTATATGGCTGCAATTGAGATTTTAACTGCACTACAGGCCGTTGATCTGCGGGAGGATGGTCTGCCCCAGTCTCCTGTTCTGAAAAAGATACATGATTTTGTAAGACTTTTTGTTCCATTTCTAAATGAAGACCGCTATCTTTATGCGGATATAGAAAAACTCCATGATTTTATTATTGAAATGGATCTTATCAAAATAGCTGAAGATGAACTTGGTCTGATCTTATAATTCATGTGTTTTATAAAAATTATATGTATTTTCTAAAGGAAAAACTAAAATTAAGGCAGTTTTTCTGCTAAAATATTCATTTTAATTAAATTCTAACTTTACAGCTGCAGATTTTTCATCTATACTTAATGTAATTTACAATATGTTTCGATTTTACATACCGGTAAGCTCCTATGCCGGCCAACGGAGGTAGAAAATGTTAGCTGAAGTATTAACAAAAGATTTTATCTGGAATTCATATATTCGATTTTTCTTAACACCCTTTGAAAGTTTTATACCTTGGGTAATTGCTATAATTATAACCGGATTTGTTATTAATAAAATATTAGACCACTTATATTACCGTCTGATCCAGTCCGGAAGCACCAAAAACCTTACTCATAAAAGATGCAGGGTCCTATGCAGTAATTATAATACACAGCCTGCCGATAAGGAGAAAGAATCTTATAAGTAAATAACAGATATAACTGAAAAGGATAACCAGCGAAAGGCTGATTATCCTTTTTGTATTTGAACATTATGATTAAGGCTTGCAAGGTTGTTCCAAATTGCGTCCCAAAGTTAATTCATCCGGCTGTTATACATTGATACCTTAAATATTAAGAAAGTATTCAATGATAACTCTATTGATTTCTTCTGAAATCTCATGATTAATTCCATGTCCAACTTTCGGATATAATCGCATATTCATTTTATACTCTAACAGAATATCTTTCCCGCCCATTTTAGCAAAGGGATCGTCTTCACCCACCAAATACAGCACCTTACCGCGCAGAACTTCTATCTGCTTATTGTTGACATGATTAATTTTATGATACCGCATTGCCATATTATTAAAACCTTTTAGCAATAAATAGTAATGCTCCAGGATAAGGGTGTTGTCTGTAAATACATGACTGTTTATGCCACTCAATTTAAGTAAAAGCTTAACAGCATTCTTTTTAGTAGGAAACAACGCTTCCGGCAGAAAGATTTTCATTATAATTTTCATTGGACCAAAACTGCCGACTGGGACTGTTCCTGCCATACATACGATTTTAATTACCTTTTCCGGTCTGTGAACCGTATATAATTGTGCCAGATATGTGCCATTAGAAACACCTGCCGCGTATACTTCATCCAGCATTAGCGCAGAAAGTAATTCATCCATCCATTTTATATCATCATATTCTTTATTATAGTTTTCATTTGGACAGCTTTTTCCTGGCCCTCCGATGGTATCAACCGCATATATTCTAAAGTGCCGTGAAAGAGCCTGGGCATTATAAAGCCACATAAGCGCTGAATTATCACCGACACCATGAAAAAGAATAAGCGGTGGATTGTTTTTATTACCGCATAATATCACATGTGTCGTTCCATAGGTTGTTGGAATATCCTTTTCTTCAAGATCAACCTTCCACATATCCAGCAACTTATCATATGAATGTAGTATCTGGTTTTTCGCTTTCTCACTTTTATAGACCTTCATTGAGCAGACCCCTTTCTTAATTTTCATTAACTACCTTTTCCAAATATGAATTCCAAACATCATAATTCAAACCTAAACCTTGGAAACAGAATTGAACAACATCCCTCAATGCAGTGATATCATCATCTATTGGCGGTTGACCGCCTGCTATTAGTTTTGAATATTCAAATACGTTTGCCACAAAAACAGACCAAAAACTATTTGCTGCATTACTTGCATTTGTATTTGTAATTTGCCCCTGCTCAATACCTCGTTCAATTATCCTTGTTAGTGCTTTTCTATGCATATCTGATTTTTTAGCACCTTCTTTCCATTCCTCCGAACCAAATATAGCATATGCATCGAAAGGTACCCGGATGTTAAATTGCATAAAGCGGGGATCATTTTTGTTCGCTCCGAACATACCATAGGCATAATACATAAGTTGCTCAATCGGGTTCATTCCTTCTGTCTTTTCCAGCAATGTTGTTGAAAACAGATATGCCTCGTTAAACATCCAGTTATATAACTCAATAAACAATTCTTTCTTGGTTTTGTAATAGTAATACAATAAGCCTTTTGCAAGTTTTGCTTCCTCTGCAACAGTATCCATATCCGTTCCATGATACCCCAAACGAATATATACCGTAAGAGCTGCATCAAGGATTTGTCGTCTGCGTGTTTCTCTAACCTCTGCATTTTTTTCTGGATTTCTTGGCATGATTTTCACCTTCTTTATTTATTGACTTTATTTTAAGTCAATCTTAATATATCAATTATATTCTGTCAAGCAGAATGTTGTGATAACACTTTACTTTATGTGTTTTCTTTAGAAAACACATAAAGTAAAGTGTTTCATATGCGATTTATTTCATTGTGTTAAAATTAGTCTGGAACTTTCTTCTGATTCAGATATAATAAAACACTTATCACTTTTAAACCATAGGTTAGCCAATACTTGCAATAATAGTTATTATCATCCTTCAAAATTCACACAAATGAACAACAAAAAAAGGATATCCATGATATCCTTTTTTTAATAATATTAACAGCTCATAGGGGAGTCGAACCCCTGTCTCAGCACTGAGAATGCCACATCTTGACCACTTGACCAATGAGCCTTACAACAATATGTATTATACCTTACTTCAAATGATTATGCAAGTACTATTTTTAAAGTTTTTCAAAAAGTTTTAAAAATAGACCCAATAATTCATAAAACTCTCAAATTCACCTTACTCACCATATCGAAACAACATATGTACTTGGTGTTTCAATAAAAAAAATCAACAGATTGTAGTTTATAATAACTGATTCTCTTTGTTATATTTCACTACTCTCTCATAATAGGCAGAGGGTAAGATGTCCGCATTTCACCTCTGCCTAATCTGTGAACCAGCCATTACCCCGTCTGTGCTGGCAGTCATAACATATTATATATCACTGTAAAAAATCCATTAAGGAAATCTGGTTTGAAATCGGCAGATCTCCCATCAAATCCAGATCCGCCATTAAATCTACAACTGTAGTACTTACCTTGCAGCGGCTTCTAAAGTCATCTCTGGACAGGAATTTACCATCTTTTACAGCTTCCACCACGGCATCGGCAGCCTTATCACCCAGGCCGTCAATGGTACTTAAAGAGGGCATTAATTTATTATCAATGATCTGGAAATGATGGGCTTTTGCACTGTAAATATCAATAGGTATAAATTCAAATCCCCTTGCATACATTTCCTGAACAATCTTCATGTCCTTTAATACATCCTGTTCCTTTTTAGAAAGCTCGTTGCTGCGTCTTTTATAATCTGCCAAATAACGCTCCAGGCGCTCTCTGCCCAGGCACATAAGCTCGTAATTAAAGGCAGATGCTCGAATACTGAAGTATGCCGCATAATACGCCAGCGGATAATACACTTTAAAATAAGCGATACGGAAAGCCATCATAACATAAGCTGCCGCATGTGCTTTCGGGAACATGTACTTAATCCGCTTACAGGACCAGATGTACCAGTCCGGCACGCCTTCTGCAAGCATCGCGTCTTCCATATCCTTGGTAAGGCCCTTCCCTTTACGAACACTCTCCATAATTTTAAAGGAATGGCCGCTTTCCACTCCCTGATGGATTAAGTAAGTCATAATATCATCACGGGTACAGATGGCGGTAGCCAGGGTACATTTTCCCTCTGCTATTAAGGTCTGGGCGTTATTTAACCATACGTCCGTACCATGGGATAACCCGGAGATCCGAACCAAATCGGAAAAAGTCTTTGGTTTTGTATCCCGGAGCATCTGCATAACGAAATCCGTACCAAATTCCGGTACTCCAAGGCAGCCCAAATCACAGCCTCCGATATCCTCCGGCTTAATATTCAAGGCACTTAAATTATCAAACAGAGACAATACTTTTTCTTCATCCAGCCGGATGGTTTTCGCATCAACTCCGGTTAAATCCTCCAGCATACGAATCATCGTCGGATCATCGTGGCCCAGAATATCCAGTTTTAACAGGTTATGGTCAATGGAATGGTAATCAAAATGAGTGGTTATCGTCTTGGTGGTCATATCATTGGCCGGATGCTGTACCGGAGTAAATGAATAGATTTCTTCTCCATGGGGCAGTACGATAATCCCTCCCGGATGCTGTCCGGTGGTTCTTCTGACACCCACACAGCCGGAAACAATACGTTCTATCTCCGCCCGCCGCCTGTGCTGTCCTCTTTCTTCGTAATACTTAAGGACATAACCGTAAGCGGTTTTATCAGCCAGAGTACCAATGGTACCGGCACGGAATGTGTATCCCTCGCCGAATATAACTTCCGTATAATCATGTGCCTTACTCTGGTATTCACCGGAAAAGTTAAGGTCAATATCCGGTTCCTTATCTCCGTTAAATCCAAGGAAGGTTTCAAAAGGTATGTCGTGGCCGTCCTTGCTTAGAGGATGTCCGCAAACCGGACAATTTTTATCCGGCATATCGCAGCCGGAGCTGCCGGCATAAGCTCTTACTTCTTCCGACTCAAAATCCGAATAAAAACAGTGGGTACAGTAATAATGAGCCGCTAAGGGGTTTACCTCCGTAATACCGGACATCGTAGCTACAAAGGAGGAACCAACGGAACCTCTGGAACCAACCAGATATCCGTCCTCATTGGATTTCCAAACCAGCTTCTGGGCTATAATATACATAACCGCAAACCCGTTGGTTATGATGGAATGAAGCTCATGCTCCAAACGTGTTTCCACCTGTACCGGAAGATTTGGCCCATACATGGAATGTGCCTTATTATAGCAGATCTCACGCAGGGTTTTATCAGAATCCGGAATGACCGGCGGACATTTATCCGGGCGTACCGGAGATATCTTTTCTATCATATCGGCAACTTTATTGGTATTGGTGATTACTACCTCATATGCCTTGTCACGGCCTAAATACATGAATTCTTCCAGCATTTCCTCCGTAGTCCTGAAATAAAGCGGTGCCTGGTCATCCGCATCCTTAAACCCTTTTCC
>JAEZSL010000121.1 GCA_023443925.1 Bacillota bacterium
GCAGCCTTAACCGGTGTACCTTTTAACCTGGTTCAAAATGTGTTTGGTATAATCGTAGCCGCACTTTTAATGCCGCTGCTTGGAAGAGTTCAGGTAGTAAAAGAGTTTATGGCTAAGGCATAATACCCTATGAGTAAAGGAGCCGTTAAATAAACGGCTCCTTTGTTGTTATTCCTTATATTTAATTCAGCCTGCCTGCTGCCTGGCATACTCTTTCATTAAGTAGGTTGGTACCAGTTTCTTAACCCTTTCCCTGATATCATCCACCTCGTCTTTTGCTGCCAGATCCAGTTCCTCTACCTCTCTTAGCAGCGTTTCTTCATCCATATCAATTGGCTTGCCAATATGTATTAATTTATTTTCCGTTTCCAGCAAGCCTTCTTCACCCATTAAGAGCTCTTCATATAATTTTTCACCAGGTCTTAATCCGGTAAATTCTATCGAGATGTCTCTGCCGGGTTCATAGCCCGATAATCGAATCAGGTTTTCTGCCAGTTCCGTAATCTTAACCGGTTCTCCCATATCCAATACGAAAATTTCTCCGCCTTTTGCATAGGCACCGGCCTGAAGTACCAGGGATACTGCTTCGGGTATGGTCATAAAATACCGGATAATATCCGGATGAGTTACCGTAACCGGACCACCTCTTAAGATCTGCTCCTTAAATAATGGAATTACGCTTCCGTTACTACCCAGTACATTTCCAAAGCGCACCGCAACGAATTCTGTTTTCGAACGTTTGTTATATGCCTGAATTATCATCTCACAGATTCTTTTGGAGGCCCCCATTATATTTGTAGGATTCACGGCTTTATCGGATGATATCAATATAAATTTCTCTACTCCGAACGCATCCGCGGCCGCGGCCAGCTTAAAAGTTCCTCCTACATTATTTTTAATGGCTTCGTTGGGGCTGTCCTCCATAAGGGGTACATGCTTATGAGCCGCGGCATGATAAATAATCTCCGGACGGTAATTATCCATAATCCAGTTCATGCGCTTGGAATTTCTTACAGAAGCAATTAAAACAACCAGATCCAGTTCCGGGAACTCGTTTTTTAGCTCTTGCTGAATAAAGTATGCATTATTTTCATAAATATCTACAATAATCAAACGTTTGGGTTCATTCTTTACGATCTGACGGCACAGTTCGCTGCCTATGGAGCCGCCGCCGCCCGTAACCATAATGACTTTTCCCTTGACGTAATTCATGATTCGTTCCATATCTATTTTAACCGGTTCCCTGCCCAGGAGATCTTCTATTTCCACATCCCGCAGCCTGGTTACGCTGACTTCTTCATTAATAAGCTGGTACATGCCCGGAAGAATCTTTAAGGCACAGCCTGTCTCCTTACAGATTTCAAGAATTTCTTTAATATTCTTTCTGGAGGCGGAAGGTATGGCAATAAAAATGTCCGTAATTTCGTATCGCTCCGCTGCTTCAATTATCTTCGTCCGGTCCCCGGCTACCCTTACACCCTGAATATAGCTGCCAGCCTTATCCTTATTATCATCAATGGCACAGATTACAGAACCGTTAACATAGCCGCTTACGGTTATTTCCCGGATAATCATGCTGCCGGCTTCTCCGGCTCCGATTATCATGATTCTGCTCTGAGACGTACTGTGGTACCGCTTGGCCAGCCTTCTGGCATAACGGTAGAAAAATCTGCTTACACTGATAAAACCCATCATAAAAAGAGTGCTTAAAGGATAAAAGCTCCTTGGTACATGTATACTCATAATAAAATACATTCCGATTAACTGCAGGATACCTGCAATGGTACAGGCAAAGATTATGTTAACCAGCTCATCAATTCCTGCGTATTTCCAAAGACTGTTATATAACCGGAAAATCGAAAATATTATAATAGCCGTAACCGTATTGATTATGGTATAAGAAAGCACCGCTTCCGCATAATTGGTCGGAATCTGGCCCAGACGGAAGTCAAAGCGAATGAGCAAAGCGGAAAAGGATGCAATGTTAATTAAAATAACATCCAGTATAATTAGAAATATTCTGCGTATGAATAATTTTTTATCTTTGATAAACTGTTTCATATAAAACCCCCATTAGCACCTTCGGTGCACATTATCAAACAGTCAAACATCTGTAATTTAATGGTATCCTGCACGCTGACTGCCGGCGAAAACAACCGTAACATTCTGTATAAACCTTTTCTTCAGACTACTGCCTGGGACCAGACCGCGTATTACTGCCACCTCTGACCGGTTCTATGTATATTAAATAGACCTGATACATTCTACCTATGTTATATTATCATATAAACGGAAGGGATACAATGTTTTACAGTAAATTAGGTAGTTTTTCTATTTAAAGTAAACTTTGGAAATTAGATTATATAAACCTGTCTTCTTTAATAGTGGTACTCCTATCTTTTTAATAACCCATTGGGTTAAAGATAATCTTCCGTAACTTTTAAAGGCAGCACCGTATCCCTTATTCCTGTATACACGCCAGAACTCCTGCCGTTTCGGGGATGCTTTACTGGGCGTTTCAAAGATAGGCTGGTAAAAGGCTTCATGACTGCTTTCTATCAGATCCGTAACTGCTTTCGTCTCCTCAAGGAGTTTTCTTCCCTTCTCCGTATTGGCAAGCACCAGGGTAATCCCTATATCATCCTGAAAAGCTCTATGAGAATTTTCTATGCCCCAGAAATCCGCCAGTGTAATATCGGAAACCCTGTGGTAAGAGGTATATACACACTGGTGACAGGATGGTCTTATGCTGTAATGGGAAAAGAACAGGATGTAATAGGGATCTTCCTGCATACTCTTACGGTACACCCCTTTATTAAAACTAATTTTTAAGGAAGTATTCCGCCAGCCAGCATCCTTATTACGGAAATTAACCTCCTGTATTTTACTCTGATGATTTTCTTCCAGAAAGGTTTTATAATCTTCCCATAGCATGGGACTTGTAACCCCATGACAGGCAATGTCACATAGTATCAGATTCGGATACTCCTGTTTAAGATAGCTTTTTAAGCCTCCGTTCTGACATGGGGTGCCGGTAAACAAAATCTTAGTGCCTTTTTTTAGTTCTGCACGGATTTCTTTAAAAATGTCCCCAAGTCCACTTTGAACATATTTGGAGCCTCTCATTTTATCTCTTGTTTCCTGACTATCCGCCTTAGCATGTACCACCTGAAAACAGTCATTAAAAACCGCTCCGTATACAACACCGCCCTGATTCAGAACCGATTCGGATAACGCTGAAAATGCCCCTCCCGAGGAACTTTTCATTCTTAACTCTTTATCTTTGTGTTTTTGTGCGTAGACTTTTTGACCGGCCGGTATCTTTTTCTCATAATTCTTCTTATGAAAAGCGCAGACTTCTTTACAGGCACCGCAGGAAGTACAGGTATTCCGGTCGATTACCGGATAGGCAAAACCTTCTTCATCCTTCTCCATAGTTATGGAACCCCTGGGGCAGATATTCATACAGGCCGTACAGCCGCAGCAATTTCCCTTCTCTTCATATAATTTAATCATACCGGCTCCTGTCTGTTCATAAGCCCGGACAGCAGCTTACCACCCGGATACCTTATCCTTTACTTTTGGTTTATCATATAACATTTCCTGCAAATACTCCATGGAAGCAGCACGCATTCTTCTAAGTGTTTTATTTACCTTGTTATAGTCAATCTCTTTTCTGCCATACCGGAAAGTATAGCCCCTTTCCGGTTTACTGCTGCTTTCTTTATGTATCAGACGCTCCTGCAATCCGAATATATCCAGAATATGCTCAATTCTTGAAGACATTGCTCCTCTGATCCGCTCTCCGGCGATTTCAACATAAAAATTCCGGTTAAAATTAATGGAAAATGCTACACCGTGAAAAGAATTGGTTACCACATATTCTGCATTCTGTATTTCCTGAAGCCATTCAATAGGCCCAACATCGATTCTGTAATCTTCCCTGACACTGTGGCAAAGTGGTTTGTTTAAAAGTCTGACAGGGCAGTTTACCCTTCCCGACAACTCCTTTGCAAACCGCAGCAGGCTTTCCGAATACTCCAGCATATAGACAATTATGACCTTTTTCATCCCCTGCTTACTGCCGGTTAATTTTGCCCAGTTCTCTCTGGTAAGCAGAAAAGTAGGATCCAGTACTACTTTAGCTTCCTTTTGAATCAGTTCTTTTATCAGCCTGGCTCCCGCCGCTTCCCGGACGGACAAAAATTTAAATCCGGACAGCAGGCTTTTATAATCCTTTATGTACTTAGCCGGTATTTCTTCTATACCAAAACTTGCGGCATAACTGCCTTTTTTCTCATTGTCTTCTACAAAATCAAGAAGATAATTCTTATCCAGAACCACTCTGCCGCAGTTCCATACCTGATCGCTGCCGGATATAAACAGATCATATTTCTGATTTAATTCCTTTACGGTATCGCTGTTAACCGGCCGGCTTAAATGATAACGCTTCCGAAAGGTGTTGAATTTACCGGCAATGATTTTATTGTTGAAAAACAGGGTAGTCAGTACCATATTGATAAATTCCCTGTTGGAATATCCCTGCCGGTCAGGTTTTCCTTTTAAATAACTTTTGATTTTGTGCTTCTGCCAGCTTATCACATCTCTTAGATTTTTCCTGCTGTAATCGATAATATCACATTCAAATCCAAGACCTTCAATGGTTTTTTGCAATGCATAAGCCTGCAGTACTGCTCCGTAATTATTTACTTTATGAAATGTTATAATACCAACCTTCATGTAATCCCAGCTTTCTTCCATAAGCAGACTTTTATGCCTGCCCTCTATTGATTCATATTATTAGATTTTTCTGATTTTGAATAATGCTTTACTAAAAAGCGGGCTATAACCGGCGGCCAGAATTTTAAAAACATCTCATAATCTTCCTTCGCCCTGGCATTATCCCCGATAATGGCTGTGGTAGCCGATTCTTCATGTATCCGGTGTAAGGTTAATCTGCTGCTTTGATAAACAAAATCTCCTTTTCGGCGGGAGATCCTCTCCCAGGCCTGCCAGTCTTCATCGGACCGGTACCCTGCCGTAAAGATCTGCGCCGGCAAATTCTCTTTTTGAAACATAACGGAAGGACAGCAGATGGGACAGCCCAAGGAGAGAATTCTGCGCCTTATAAACCTGCTCTTTCGTAATACCCTGCACCTAAGCGGCAACAGCATCCATCTTTTGATTTTAAGCATGGTATTAACCTCCACGGTGGCACCATATCTGATTTCCGCATAGTCCGTAAAGCCAATGAGAGTCTGTTTTGACCTCTCCATTTCCCGCAGCAGCACCTCGGTATAGGCTTCCTTATATACATCATCCTGGTGTGCTATGGTCATATACTTTGTCTTCGCCTGGCTGTATGCGAAATTCCAGTCCTGTACAATCCCTTTTTCTCCGGTATTAATCTCTAAAGGTATCCCGTACTTTGCAGCCATGTCACGAATAAAATGGTTTGGTGTGGAAGTAACCATAATCAGTTCCGACTTAACCGTCTGTTTCTTTAAGGACCGGATACACTCCTCTAAGAACCGGCTTTCCTGATATGCACATATAACAAAAGTATGATTAACGGTACACAAAACCAATATTCTCCTTTGCTTTAAATCATAGGTTCCAGTGTCAAGAGGTCACTTATGCGTTACGAATCCTCCTGTTTAGCAGCTTCCTGCCTTGAAACATCCTCCAGCTCCCGGATTCTTTTTTCCAGCAAGGCGTTATCCTGAACCAGGCGTTTTATGTGGTCGCTTTGTTTCGATACGATGGAGGTTATGGAAATTAATATAATTAAAATAAAAAACAATATCATGGCAAAGAGTCCGTTACTAGCCAGCTGTATTCCCACCAGATGAATAAACCAGTTTAAAAGCTCCGGGAAAATAAGGAGGATGCCCATACCGATGCCTCCGAATATCCACAGCAGGGTATATCTAAGAGACAGGGTCTTTCTCCTTAAAAGTGAGAAAATCAACAGGAAGTATACAAAGACACCAATTGATAAAAACAACCGAAGAGATGAAGAAATCATATGTATATTCCTCCTGTTTAAAATTTAAGCCGGTACGTAAAAATTGCAATTGTAACTTTTATCATATAATAAGCCGATTTCCAGGAACGGATGGAGCTTCTGCCGGACCGGCGTTCGTGCATTATAACCGGCACTTCTTTTATCCTTCCTTTGTGAAAGGCGCCTGCTATAATAGCCTCAGGTTCCGGGTAATCCTGGGAATATTCCAGCGCATAGACCTGGATAAATTTCTTATTTACAGCCCGAAATCCACTGGTAACATCCTTAACACGGGTACCGCTGCATAATTTAATAATAGAACTTAAAAAATTTATACCAAGCCTTCTTAATCTGGAAGACTGAAATCCTTCTTTTAAGATAAACCGGGACCCGATTACGATATCTGCCTGATTCTCCAAAATGGGTTTTAGTATTTTTTCAAGGTATCTGGCATCATGCTGACCATCCCCGTCCATCTGCACCGCAATATCATAATCCTGTTCCAGAGCATACAGGTAACCGGCCTGTACACCTCCGCCGATTCCTAAATTAACCGGCAGGGAAATATAATGATATCCGTTCTTTTTACATACTGCTGCCGTATTATCCCTCGAACAGTCATTTACAATAAGATAATCAACGTATGGAGCATGTTTAAGCAATCCGGTTATTACTTTTTCAATATTATGTTCTTCATTATAAACCGGTATAATGACTAATATTTTCATCCCGTACCCATACCTTTCAGCCGATACCTATTCATGAACGGTGAAACGTTGGCCCCAGGATTATCCCAAGGTTTTCCGTTTTCTCATGATAGCTGTCATTAACATTAGTGAAAAAATCAATACTAAAATAATATTCGAAATAATGCATAGAACGGAGGCTCCAAGCATTTGATAACGCGCAACAAACACCGGTCCTGACACCGTAATAAAAACCGCTGTCACGGTATATCCCGCCAGCAGAATTACCTGCTTTCTCATCGCTGTCAAAACATGAAACAATAAATATACACAGGCACTAAAGCCGCCGCTGACCAGCAATACCACTAATTCTTTCCGGTACATAAGTAAATCCACCCCGTAAATCAGTGATAAGATCTCGCTGCCAAAGAAATAACCTCCGGCAACTACAAATAGAGTTATTATTAATATGCCCAGCAGGAAACGAAATATATACTGCAGAAAAATTCTTATCTGGTTCTGTTCCCATTTTATCGCAATATCCGTTAGTAAGGGTTTAAAGATAAACTCGCTGAATAAATTAATCACAAAAGCCGGCATAAACAAAATACTGAAAAAAGCCTGTATATCTTCCGTCAGAAACTCATCTATCATATATCTTGGTACATTATTAATATAGAGTGCAAGAAAACTGCCGATGAACAAAGGAAAACAAGCGGCAAACAATATAACCAGTTGATTTCTATTAAATTCAGGTTTTATATCAGCCATTCTCCGTGCCGTAGGTACATTTATCACAAAACAAGCAGCAATGGATAAAATTCCGGTAAGGATACAGGTCACCGCTAAATCTCTGGTTACTGTCAGGACAGCTATAAAGGTAACCAGTGTAATTAAATTCCGGTAAGTTAAATATTTACCTGCAAGATCGACCCGGCCCTGGTGCTGGAACAGTCCGTGAAACACATCCTCCAGGGCATCGGCCATCTTGATAATACAGATACTGAACACAATTACCGCTTTCGTGAACGGATACCCGTTCCATATAATAAATAAGAAACTTATGATTAACATTAAAATACAGGTGATAATTCTGGAAAGTATATAAGTCGGAAACTTTATGGCTTCCTTTATATCCGTTGCCTGATAAGCCCTCATACCGTATCTGCCGATGGTTAACATTAACTGGGCATTGGCAAACCCCAGCGCAAAAATACCGGCGCTGATATCACCGCAGATCCGCGTTACAAAAATAAGTAACAAGAAAGAGGTTCCGGCGTTGCACAGCATTCCCAGTGTATTCCAGATAAACTTACCGGCATTCCGGTTCTCTTTTATTAATTCCACAGATCAACCCTTCTTCCCGGTTTATTCAGGATTCTCCTCTTCCCTCATGTATAGATAATACCGCTTTAATTCTAAATCCATCCTTTTGTATCCATCAAGGGAAAACCACTTATTTGTTATAATGTATTCCGGATAACCAATCTCCTGATCATGAAACATATGATTAAAGCTGTAGAGGTTAAGATTCCAAAAGGAATCCCCCGGATTATCCTTTATATAATTGGAAAAATCCTCGGTTTTTGAATAGTAATAGTCCGGACGGGTAAGGAAGGTTTCTAATTTCGCATCGGAAACATTTTTATCGGATACAATTAATAGAGATCTCCAGTCAAAATCCGGCAGTTCATCAAAGTAACGGTTTAAAGTAAGCGCATCCTCATTCTTATTCACAGAGTTCTGTTTATCATTATAAATATATATATAAGTGTATACATTACTGATAATACCTGCTAACAGTAAACCGGTTACCATACAGCCATAAAACAATTTAACTTTCTTTTTGTATAGCAGAAAGACTGCCCCGGCTATACCCAGTATTATGAGCATATGAAGAGTATTTACCATCATATCGTTGTTAAAGAGATATTTGATATAATTTGCCCCAACGCTGTCTATTGTTGAGCCTTCCGCCGGCTGTATGCTGATATATCTCAATAACAGGAGGTATACCCCGGAAATAACCATTATCTTATAATTAAACGCAAAGCTCCGGATTTTATCATAAAGGCTGAAAAGTACAATGAGTAAAGGTACCACCAAAAAGAACATATACCGGAAATGAAACCTGATAGCTACCTCGTCTAAATTCTCCGAGGGTATTATTCTCAAACAGATTACCATTATAGTGGAAATCAGTACACAACCGGTAATCAGGAATAGATTACGTTCCTTTTTATCTAACCGGCCGGCCATGGACAGCGGCAGAGTCACCGTAAAATAGCCGAAATACAAAGTAGTTAGTAAAAGATAGGTCAAGGCCGGAAATATCAGTCGGCTTAACAGGTAACTATCCAGCAGATTCCTTAAAATGGCTACAATTGTAGCTTCTGCGGAAGACTCTTTTGAAATATGGTTCACTACATTAAACAAAATGTCATAAGTAAATTTCAGTCCGAAAAAAACCGTGATAAAAAACAGCAGGCCAATCAGGCATTTTTTACGGTTTTCTTTATCAAAAAATAAAAATTGAAGAACATAATATAAAACCACACCCGCGAAAATATTTAACGCCATCTGTTTGCATAAGCTGACCAGAAAAAGGTAGCCGCCGAGAAGGATCATATTTCTAATCCGGTAATGGTTTTTCATTATTACTACAATAAAGATATAAAAAAACCAGATAACCATGGGATAATACAAGTTCTCCTGCAGAATCTTGGTGGTATAATACATCTCCGGAACAAGAATGCTGATTATTGCAATGATATAGGAGCGGTATTTATTATTTAAAAACCGGTTTGCCATAAAATAAACCGGAAATACAACGGAAGACATCAAAATCGAATTCATACCGACTGCGATATTATACTGGTCCCTGGCATCACCAAACCCATGGGAGACGGAAATTACGATAGAATACAGAATTTCCTTATAACTTAATATATCATTGCGGAAATTACTTCCCAGTTGATAATAAACCGATTTACTCAAATCCCAATGCAGCAGTTCATCATAAAATACATTCATCTGACCACAAAGCAGGCCTAAGCCGGTTCTTAATATAACACTTAATGCAAAGGTTAGAGTTAAAACTATATAAATATTTCTGTCTTTTTCTAAAAATGCTTTTATCTTCGCCATGTTTTCCGCTTCCGTTAAAATTATTATTTTATTCTGAGTTATTTTGGTTCAAGGGTTTTTACAACTCCCCGTTCCTTGTCATATTGCTGCAAAGGTAAATTCCCAGTGTTATATCCTGTATAAATGCAGGTGCTACAAGGCTTATTGGTATACTATTGTAGTACATACATTCAGACATTACTGTGATTATACTAATTCTTAAAACCCAATGTCAATAGTAGTTTTATTGTATTTTAGGTATCCAATAGTGCTGTTATTTGTAATGCCTTTTTAAGTCAGTTTACGAAAAGGAAGCAGGTTATTAAGATGTTCCTGTTCCTCCAAAAGCAAGGCATTCAGTATTTCGTCCATTAAGGAATCTTTACCGGGTTTGAGCATCTCTTTTATCCTGGTGATTAAAAATAACTGCTTATTCTGGTTATCGATGGCCTTAGCGATAAGCTGCCCGGATGTCCAGATACCGTAACTGCCTGCCGTCTGTTTCAGATTAATTAAATTAAATTCAATCTGACTCATAATATCCTCTTCTATTATATATTCTTCTCCCAATTCTGACTTTTTTACACACTGCCGGTAAAAATCCAAATGTTTTTTCTCTTCGGAAGCCAGAATCCTGGCAGTATTTTTCAATGCATAATTATCCTTAACCGTGTCACTTAAGGATAAATTTTCATAAAACTCTTCCAGAAATATTTTCAATTCAAATAATTTATATAACACGATCACAAATGTATTTTTCATATAAACCCCTCTTTTATTGTGCAATAAACATTATATATTATTTCGGGAATTTTACAATCGTAACTATCATTAAAAATAATAAGTCTTATTACAAAAAATTGACAAAATCATCATGTACCTTAATACAATCTACTAAGGATGCCAAGCTCCAAAAACTTTCGATTGGTTTTTCAATAACTAATTGTTCTATCTTATTATTGGCAGCCGGTGTGGAAATAATTATTGCTTTTATCAAAAAGCAAATAATATTTAGACTTTAACACCAGACACACTCCTTAACGTCCTAAAACTCAATGCAGCAGGCTTAATTCAGAGTCTTGAATCATTAAAACCGTGTCCCCGGCTGCTCGGTGCCAAAATTGAATCTATGAACACTACAGTCAATAAATACAGGCTGCGAGACCTTTCGACACTCGATTAATAAAAATACTCAATTAATAAAAAACAAAAAACCTGCACAGGTTATGTAATGCTTCGTTTCCGGAAGGAATCTTAAAAACCTCCTGTAATTCCGGCAGTTATAAGCAATGTTCCTGAGCAGGCTATAAATTTTATTTTAACAAATATACCAAATCTTTATTTGTGTCCGTCCTGTACCGGCATCCAGGGACACATGCGCTTTTGAAGCCGGTTAACCACCGTCACACTAATCAGTCCCAAAATACCAAGTACCAGAATACCGGCATACATCTGCTTATAATCCAGCCTCATCCACATATCCATAATGTAAAATCCAAGACCATACCTGGTACCAAAGGTCTCGGCAAAGAATAACACGGATATACCGGTGGCAAGTCCGATACGGATGGAAGTAAACATTTCCGGCAGCACGGCGGGAATAATAATATTTTTTATAACCGCGGCATGGCCGGCCTGTATGGTCTTTAAGGGTATAAAATACTCCTGGGGAATATTCTTGACGGCATCGTGGGCCGCTACTACAACTTGAAAGACCATGATTATAAAAATGATAAATATCTTGGAACCGTCGCCAATTCCGAACAGGAGCATAATCAGTGGAAGCAGTGCGATTTTAGGGATCGGTGCCAGCAGGTATATTACAGGTGAAATAAATTCACTTAATTTCTGATGATAGCCGATAAGAATCCCCGCCGGCATGCCGGCAAGAACTGCCAGAAAAACTCCGGCAGCCAATCGCAGACTGCTGAACATTCCATGAATCAGAATCGATTTTAAATTAACTGCCAGGGATAACATTACCTGCAGGAATCCAGGAAATATATTGTTATCTGCCAAAGCGGAACTCAACTGCCACAGCACCGTCAACAACAGAATGCCTAACCATTTTTTCACAGGTCTTCCTCCTTTTTCAGGTTAATGATTCTGGCTCCCAGGTATTTCGCTTCTTCTTCGTTATGAGTAACAAACAAAGTAGTGATATTGTGCTGTTTCTGAAGGTTTAGAAACAAATCCTGGATTTCTTTTTTCGTCTTTACATCCAGGGCAGAAAAAGGCTCGTCCATGAGGATAATATCCGGCTCATAATAAAATGCCTGGCCCAATGCAGCTCTCTGGTACTGCCCTCCGCTTAAAAACAATGGGTACTGCTTCTCCAGGCCGCAGAGACCAAGGTTTTTAATCAGTGCGTTTGCACTGCTTTTATCAACCTGACCGTCCTTTACTTTCCGAAGCAGAATTATATTATCATAGACGGTTTTCCAGGGGAGCAGGCAGTTATTCTGGGAAATAAATGCAATCCGGCTTTGTTTTGGTGTGCTTACCCTTCCCTGGTAGCCATTATGGATGCCTGCAATCATTTTTAGTATGGTTGATTTCCCGATACCGGAAGCACCGGTCAGCGCCGCAATCTCTCCCTGATCCACCGCAAAAAAGATATCCTTTAAAATCGGCTGGCCAGGTTTATAATAAATTGTCTGAGCATTCAGTTCTATCATATTGTACCCCGTGTCTTTTACAGCTTTTTGCCATTCTTAATCAGCATTAATATCCTTAACAAGATCTTCATATTGATATTCGTTCTTTAATAATCCCTTATTAAGGAGCCATTTCATTGCATTTAAAACCTGTTCCTTCTCGGGGAGCGAATATTTTTCATATTGGGGCAGCGTAACCTCCAGAGCCGTCTCCGGAAGCCCGGCGGTTTTTATAACACCAGGCATAAATTCTTTTGCCTCATGTGTATTAATATATTCTACCGCTTTATCATATGCCTGATAAAATGCCTTGATTTCGTCTCTTTTTTTATCTACTGCCGTTTTTGTAAATAACATAATACCTGGGTTGATACCCAGTTTATCAGACGTATTTACAATGATCTCTCCTTCTTTGCCGGCAGCAGTAATATAAGGCTCGGGCATGGCTACCGCATCGATTTGATTATTCTTTAAAAGTTCAAGTCTTGAAGGTATTTTAGGCACAGAGGTTTTCTTAAGCTGTGCCGGATCTCCGCCGTCAGCTGAAACCATACTGTCAGTAACATATTCAATAATTGTATTTAAACTGAGTCCAATTTCTTTGCCCTCCAGCATTTTGGCCGCGGTAATACCGGAATCACTACCGGCAACAATACCATACCGGCCGTAGGTTCTGGAAGTAGCATAAACAGGAAAATCTCCCTCCTGGGCCAGGCAGACTGCAAGGGCATCGGAAATGCTGCCGTCTAAGTTCCCGGAATACAGGGCACTGTCACGATCCATGGCACTCTGGTAAATCTGTATTTTTATATGATCTCCAAAATATCCCTGTTCCTGTGCAACTAAGAAAGGTATGGAGTCAAGGTCCGGCATAATTCCTACAGTTAATGTGTTTTTCTCCCTGGAACACGCGGTTAACATGAACGCAGCAGTTAATAACAGTCCCAGAATATAGAGTTTTTTTACTTTCATTTTTATAAATCCTTTCCACTGTTCCATTTTGTATATAGATCATTTTCAATTCCTGCGGATTTTAAAATCCGCCCGGCGATTCCGTCAATCATTTCCCCATACTCCTCCGACCTGGCATAAAACATAGGAACCGGCGGCAGTATCACCGCACCGCATTCACTCAGTGTCAGCAGGTTACGCAGGTGGATGGAATGAAGAGGGGCTTCCCTGGGGGACAGAACCAGTTTCGTTTTTTCCTTCAGGCAGACATCCGCCGCCCGGCATAGCAGGTTTCCGCCGGTTCCGGCTGCTATCTTGGCTGCCGTAGCCATGGAACAGGGTACGATCATCATGGCATCCGTAACAAAGGAACCGCTGGCTACGCTTGCAAACATATCACTGTTGTCATAATTTACAATTACCGCTTTCTCCTTTTTAAGGCCCTCTAAAAAATCATTCCACGGTATTCCCGTCTCATATTCAAACACTTTTATTCCCATATCGGTGGCTATAATATGAAGTTCTGCCTCCATACCGGCGAGATAGCCTAACAGCCGCTTTGAAAGAATGCTTCCGCTGGCACCCGTGACACCAATTATATAACGCTTCATAATATTACCCTTGCATATCGCAAGTCCGTTTACGATACCGTGTAAATAGAAAAATTAAAAATGCAACATTTTTTCAATCCACTAATTTAATACCGCAACAGTTAACGGTTATGCCTTTCTATATTTCATTTATATTAATTTTACATAGTAGTATAAATCCAGCTTAAGGGACTATCTGGCAGCTTATCCTCTATAAAATTTAATCCAGGCAATTGAAAACACCAATATTGGATCTATATGCCCTTCATTAAAATAATTTCAGAACTTAATCATTCCTGAAGGGAAGCCGATTGCGAAAATCCCTTTAATTGTATGCTATATTCGAAAACCCACATCGTTTCACAATTGCTTGAAATCTGAATCTTATACTAAATAAACCGGTATAGAATCAGCCTTTTAAAAGCCGCATATTAACAACTTGTCATCCCGGAAATCTATCAAGCCAAAAACTTTCCATACCAAAAATCTATCATTGCAAAGATAAAAAAGATAATGCTTAGGATCTGGTTAATATGATAAGCGGCAAAAATCATCTTGTTTTTATTTTCCGGAGCCACATTATAATGTTCAATGCACAGTAAAATTACTGATACAAGGATTCCAATGAGGAAAAAGATTCCTCTGGGCATCAGAATATATATAGCCAGCAGACATAAAATGTGCATAACATGACAGCCTCTTGCAATCCATAAGGCATTTTTAAGTCCAAACCGGGCAGGTACGGAATAAAGCCCTTCCTTCCGGTCAAATTCAATATCCTGGGTCCCATAGATAATATCAAAACCGGCAACCCAGAAGCAGACAGCGGCTCCTAAGAAAAGCGGCATGAAGGTAATCCCTCCCGTAACAGCAATCCAGGCACCTACCGGTGCTCCGCCGCAGGCAACCCCAAGAATAAAATGGCAGAGCCAGGTTATACGTTTGGAGTAGGAATAAAATATAAACAGCGCCAGAGCAAAGGGCAATAGGATCAGGCAGGTCAGGTTTAACATATAAGCCGCAACCGCCATCAATGCAAAGCAAATTACGGTAATCGCCACAGCTTCATATAATTTTACCGCTCCCGTTGAAAGATGCCTGTCTTTGGTCCGTTCATTTTTCCGGTCAATATACCGGTCTGCGATACGGTTAAACGCATTGGCTCCGTTTCTGGCGCCAAAAAGGGCGACCAGAATCCAGAAGAATACCATAAGATCCGGTATGCCGTTTGCCGCCCAGAGCATGGCCAAAAGACCGAAAGGCAAGGAAAAGACGGTGTGGGAGAACATAACCAGTTCCCCGTATTTTTTCAGTTTATCAAATACCATATTCCTTCCACCTCTTATCAACCTTTTGTTTCACTGCCTCGGACATAACGATATCATCGGGCCATTCCCTTTCATAGCCTTCGGAAGCCCACTTCTTGGTAGCATCAATTCCCAGGCGGTTGCCGATTAAATGCAGCGGGGAAGAATGGTCCAGTGCATCCAGAGGTCCCTCCGAAAGAATTAAATCCCTTTTGGCATCGATATTATTAAATACTTTCCAGGCAACCGTAGATATGTCATGAGGATTAACCTCCGCATCCACCACAATAATCATCTTGGTATACATCATCTGTCCGTTGCCCCAGAGGGTGCTGAGAATCTTTTTGGCATGGGCAGGATATTTCTTCTTAATAGATACAATAACACAGTTATGGAAAACACCTTCCAAGGGGAAGTTGATATCCACAATTTCCGGTGCGATCATCTTTAGCAGGGGCAGGAATAACCGTTCTGTGGCCTTGCCCATATAGCAGTCCTCCATAGGAGGTTTGCCTACGATGGTAGCCATAAATACCGGTTTTTCCTTTCTGGTCATTTTGGTTACATGGAATACCGGATACATATCCTTTTCCGAATAATAACCGGTATGATCCCCAAAAGGCCCTTCCATCCTCAGTTCTTCCGTATCCACATATCCCTCCAGCACGAACTCACTGTTGGCCGGAATATAGATATCATTGGTAACGGACTTAACAATGGGCACCGGCATTCTTCTCAAATAGCCGGCAAACATGATCTCATCAATCATCTTAGGCAGGGGTGCCGTAGCCGCATAAACCGTAGCCGGATCACAGCCGATTACGACGGTTACCGGCATCTTGCCACCCAGTTTCCTGTATTTTTCATAAATCTCACGTCCGTCCTTATGCATATGCCAATGCATACCGGTGGTGGTTTTATCATATACCTGAAGTCTATACATACCGATATTCTGCTGTCCGGTTTCAGGATCCTTCGTAAATACCAACGGCAATGTAATAAAACGTCCGCCATCATCCGGCCAGCACTTTAAAATTGGCAGTTTACTTAAATCCGGTTCTTCAATCACTTCCTGGCAGGGAGCCTTCTTCACTTTTATAGGAAATACCGTTAAAAGCCTGGCAAGTCTGGGTATGGACTTTACCTTATCCAGCATGGTTCGGTAATTGGAAAAGTCAATTAAGTCCTGTATGTCTTTGCCGATATCATCCAGCTTGTCCGCTCCGATGGCCATGCTCATTCTGCGGTAGGACCCGAAAGCATTGATCAGCACCGGATAGGGAGAACCTTTTACATTTTCAAAAAGCAGAGCAGGGCCTCTTTTCTTAACAACACGGTCTGCGATCTCCGTAATTTCAAGGATGGGACTTACTTCCGCCTTAATCCTCTTTAACTGTTTTTTCTTATCCAGATAATTCATAAAATGTTGTATATCTTTATATGGCATGTTATATTTCTCCTTAACTTATAATCAAACGTATATTTGTCCAAACAATACTATAACACATTGTGAAAAAAGAATCATCCTGTTGTAATAATATTTTGTATCATTTAATAAAATTATCATTAATTATTTGTATTAAATATAAACAATATAGAGAAAACAACGGAGAGCAACTTAGAACCACTACTATGGGTTTCCTTTTCATATCCTGGGGAATATTAATATAGTATTGGTAAAATAGAATAAAGACAAAAACTGAATGCCTTGTTGAGATAATTAAATTTTCCGTTACACACCTGATAGTTATTTGGCTGAAAATAAAAATAGCTCTATCCTAAATGCCGGTATAAATGAGTTAGAAAATCATATACACCAATATTTAAAAGAGAGCCATTATGATCTAAATCCGGTATATTTAATCCCAAAACCGGCTGTTTATAAGTCTACACTTATGATAGATTCAATCCATTTCTTCAGAAATTCCACTAACCGCAGACTTTCCCTTGCATCTTCTTCATTTACGACTACAAAATTATCTCCCGGATACCTAGCTTCATAATAAAAATCCCCTAACCATTTATAATCTTTACTGGATAAAGGACATTCTTCAAATAATTCTCTCAGCCTGTTAACCAACAATCTAAGATTATTATGGGTTCTCATTAACTGAAGAGAATTTTCATTATCCACATCATAAATTTCGATAACCGCTTTCATATATTTTTCTGCAGCCTGGGCACAAAGGCTGGCTGCTACATTAAAATTACTTAGGTTACTACCATTCATGATTCCTGTCTTTGCATACAAATAATCATTCTCAGCTGTGCCAAAATATGAATTCAATGATTTGTTCAAACGATTACACCATCTTTCTTTATATTTCTAACAAATAAACAATCCGATGCATTAAAATCATGTTCCGTATAAAATACCAGATCTGTAGTAACTTTTCTGTGAGAATCATCACAGGCTGCACGCAGTTCACCTCTGACAGATCTGTCTACAGGTTGTTTCGTCAGCACTAGTAAATCTAAATCGCTGGTTATTTTAATATTACCGCGAGAACAACTTCCGAATAAAATTATTTTTGTAATATCCGGCACTGTTGACTTTAAGATAGTATCAATATCTATATTTAGTTTTTCTTGAAATCTAGATGGCAACTCCATTGGCATATTGACATTCCACTTCAGATAAATACTTTTTATAAACAATTTCTGAGTAAAATTATATATATTTATTATAACTATCTTTGACGGCAGATTCAAGTACCTGTAAAAAAAATCCGAATACGGCTTGCTGCAGCATTCGGATTTCCCTGTGACGTATTAAATTTATAATTTCTTTAAATCATAAAATAAAGAGCTTTCATCAATCTGAAAAAGAAATCTTCCAGTTAAACGCAATCTTTTCTTCGTCCAGACGGTATTTATTGATTAATTCCGGGCCACAGCTGTTAGAACCAATCCCGCTGTTCTTATAATCCAGACAAAGTACCGTATGACCGGATTTTTCCAGTTCATAATTATGGCCTTTTACCGTCAGTTCTTCCTGGGTGTATTCCGAGGCATTAAAGCTGAAATCTTCCTCACCGGTAACACACAGGCTATTATGATCCCCGTCACTCAATTTTAAGAAGTGGCAGCCAAAATGACTGGAGTTCTCCTGAGGCCTGATATAGTCTTCATACATTGCAGATACATCCTGCTTAAATTTACCCAGATAAGTACATCTGTGCTTATCGATATAACTTTCATAAGGTCCGTATCCAAAATACTCAGCCTGTGCGAAGGACTTCGGTAAAAACATTCTGAGGCCGAAGCGGGGCAGATACGGCATAACGGTATTGCGGTTACCGGAAAGCTTAACCTGAATACCACCTTTTTTGTCAACAATCCACTTAACTTCAAGGTCCAGAAAATGCTCCCTTTGAATGGCACCAATGGAAAATACAGAGGTAATTTCAACTGTATCACCGGCTGTTACTTCATTGCTGTAAACCCTTACCGTATGTCTGTCATATCCGGCATCCTGCCAATCCCTTTTTATATTCCGGTCATTATCCGTAGGTGCTCTGAAAATATTATACTCCATGGGTTTATCCAGATAGGAAACCTGGTTTTTAACCAGGGAATCAAAGCTTCCGGTAACTTTATTATAAATATAGCGGAAATCTGCTCCGGTTATTATGATCTTTCTTTCGTCCTCAACGGTCTGAATAACGGCATCTTCCTTTTTAGGCATTGCATTACAGCAGTCTGCCTGATATCTGCCTTCTTTTATAAGCAGCTGATCAAAGCCCAGATCATATCCGGCGCCTGCATAGAATTTATCTGTTTTTAAGCTGTAGTGGAGATTCAGGAAACTAATGCCCTCTTCCGGCACGTTAAAGCTTACTTTAACGTCTTTACCGGTTTTAGCAGGAATATCCAGCTCATCAATCCTGCCGCTTCCTACGATTTCGCCGTTGGAAACCACATCATAATTTACCTGCAGATAATCCTTTAAGTTGGTAAAATCCAGTTTGTTTTCAAAATAAATGAGACCCTGCTCCAGATCCTTAACCGTAGCTCTTACCGGACGGATAACATTCTTATATTCCAACAATCCGGTTCCTACCCTGCGGTCCGGGAATACGAGGCCGTCTACGCAGAAATTTCCGTCATGAGGATATTCACCGGAATCGCCGCCATAATAAAACTTATCTTTTCCCTCGGCAGTTTTGCCCATATAAATAGCGTGGTCACACCACTCCCAGACATATCCTCCGACAAAGCGGTCTTCTTTATATATTTTCTCGAAATAATCTTCGATATCTCCGGGGCCGTTGCCCATCGCATGTATAAACTCGCATAAAATATAAGGTTTTTTATGTTCATGCTTATCAAAATATTCGTCAATCAGTTTTAGAGAATCGTACATTTTACTGTAAACATCCAGCATGGAGGTATCATTTTTATGTCCGCCGCTTTCATGAATACTGCTTTCATAGTGGGTCAGTCGGGTATTGTCATAGGCTTTAATCCAGCTGGCAGCATCTTCAAAGGCCTTGCTGTAACCGGATTCATTTCCTAAAGACCAGAAAATAATACTTCCGCAGTTTTTATTCCGTCTGACATTACTCTCGACGCGGTCTTTAATCGCATCATAAAAAATATCCATCTGTGCGATTTCTCCAAAGGTCGAACTCAAACGTCCTCGGTAAATAGCCTCGGAACCATGGGATTCAATATCCGATTCGGAAACCACATAAAATCCCATCTCATCGCACATCTGTAAAAACCAGGGTGAATTGGGATAATGGCTGGTACGGATGCCGTTAATATTATGCTGCTTCATCAGGATAATATCCTTTAAAGCCTGCTCTTCTCGAATAGCAGCTCCGGTATACGGATCACTGTCATGACGGTTAACCCCTTTAATCTTTATGGCTGTATTATTAACATAAATAACTTCATTCTTAATCTCTACTTTTCTGACTGCCACCCTCTGCACAATGGTTTCGTCTTCTGTTTTTAAAACCAGGGTATAGAGTGCCGGATTTTCAGCATTCCAAAGTCTGGGGGCATCCAGTTCGAATTCCACATGACCTGCTGATACCTCTTTGGTTTCCAATACCGCTCCACCGGCCTGACCAAATAGTCTTTTGCCGTCTTTACTGAAAGCACCGGTGTTCTCATCGGCCTCCAAAAGTATGCAGGTAACCGGAATTTCCTTATTATAATACTCAAAGTCAACCAAAATCCTGGCTTTCTTACAGTCTGATGAAACCTCTGACTTTACAAAGTAATCACAGATGTGTTCCTTTCCACGGGTAACAATATAGACGTCACGGAATATACCGGAAAAACGGAACTTATCCTGATCTTCGAGATAGCAGCCGTCACACCATTTTAATACCAGCACTGCCAGGGTATTCTCTCCCGTTTGCAGAAAATCCGAAATATCAAATTCACTGGTTGAATGGGAAACCTGGCTGTAGCCAACAAATTTACCGTTTACCCATACATAAAAACAGGAATCCACGCCTTCAAAATTCAGGAAGTTCTTTCCGCCTAATTTCGCTTCCTCCATATGAAACTTCTTTATGTAGGCACCGCAGGGATTCTCCTCCGGCATATAAGGTGCATCGTAGGGAAAAGGATAATTTACATTGGTATACTGGTTTATCTCATAGCCCAAAATATTCCAGCAGCTTGGCACCGGGATGGTATCAAAACCTTCTGCCGGAAACTCCGGTTTGATGAAGTTTTCATCTGCATCAAAACGGTTATTATAGAAACGGAACTTCCAGTCACCGCTTAACATGGTAACTTTCTTCGATTCTTCCCTTGCCGTTTCTAAAATCCCGGCGGCTGATCTGTCCGTTTCAAAGGGAATATAATATGCCCGGTAAGGCATGGTTCCTAAGTGAAGAGTTTTTGGATCTTCATAATACTTCGGTAATTTCATATGCGTCTCCTTGTCATAATAAATTTGCGGTACTAATCTGATTATAATATATTTCTCTTCGGACGCATATAAAGGATATTATCCAAAACATGCACAAAATGATACTTTTTATCTTTACTTTTTATTTGTTTTACTTCATACTTATTACCATATAAAAAGAATAGCAC
>JAEZSL010000139.1 GCA_023443925.1 Bacillota bacterium
AGATCCACGTATTCAGCTGAATTGAGGAGGAACATATTATGAAAAAAAATGTATTCAGTTTTCAGTTGAAGGTGGACGATTTTCTGCCTGCTACTGATGATGAAAAGCTAAGCCTGGTGCAGATGCGCCCCAGCGTCAGCTTTTTTAAAGATGCATTAAACCGTTTAAAGAAAAACAAAGTGGCTATGGTGAGCCTGACTGTAATCGTTATTATTATGATTCTGGCGTTTATCGTACCTAACTTTTATCCTTATAAATATGACCAGCAGATTCAGGGGTCCGAGTATTTAAAACCCATGACTCATTCTGCACAGGAACTAGCCCGTATCGATGCAGGAGAAAAAGTATTTCCCCACATTCTGGGTACGGATAATTTAGGACGTGATTATGCAGTCCGTGTTATGGTAGGCGGCCGTATTTCGCTGCTTGTCGGTTTAATTGCTTCCGGCATCATTCTTATCATTGGTTCCACTTTTGGAGCTATTTCCGGCTATTTCGGCGGCTGGACCGACCTTATTATGATGCGTGTAGCAGATATTGTTTATACGGTACCGGATATTCTATTAATTGTTTTAATATCCTTTGCAATCAAAGATCCCATGGAGGCACTTGCCCTGAAGCCAGGTTTTCACTGGATACAGGTTATCGGTGTCAATCTTATCAGTATATTTTTAGTGTTTGCTCTTTTATACTGGGTAGGTATGGCTCGTATCGTCAGAAGCCAGATTCTTACCTTAAAACAGAGCGAATATGTAACAGCGGCGAAAGCACTGGGTGCTTCTAACGGCAGAATAATCCGCAAGCACCTTCTGACAAACTGTATTGGTACCCTGATCGTTACCACTACTTTGCAGATTCCGTCATCCATTTTTACAGAAAGCTTCTTAAGCTTCCTTGGACTTGGTGTAGCCATCCCGCTGCCTTCACTGGGCTCTTTAGCCAGTGATGCCGTTAACGGTTTGAATTCTTATCCATATTTACTTTTAGCACCGGCTATTCTGATCAGTCTTATCATTTTAAGTTTTAACTTGTTTGGTGACGGACTAAGAGATGCCTTTGACCCTAAAATGAAGAGCTGATAAATGGAGAGGAGTAATTTATATGAGTGAATATTTAGTAGATATACAAAACGAGCGCCTCTCATTCTTCACCCCTGCCGGTGAAGTAAAGTCGCTCAATGATGTTTCGCTGTCAGTACGTGAAGGCGAAGTACTGGGTATAGTAGGAGAGAGCGGTTCCGGAAAATCCGTAACTGCCTACAGCCTTATGGGCTTAACTGCACATCCAGGCCGCATGATCGGTGGAGATATATTTTTTAACGGTCATCATGTCAATAAGATGACAGAGCGCGAAATGCGTAAAATTAGAGGTAATGAGGTTTCGATTATCTTCCAGGACCCCATGACAAGCCTTAATCCCGTTTATACAGTCGGTAATCAGATTATGGAGGCAATTCTCCTTCATACCGATAAGAATAAGAAACAGGCCCACGAGCGTGCCAGAGAGCTTCTGCAGCTTGTTGGTATCAATGAACCCGAAAAGCGGCTGAAACAGCATCCCCATGAACTCTCCGGTGGTATGCGCCAGCGTGTTATGATTGCCATGGCATTAGCCTGCGAACCAAAGCTGCTTATCGCCGATGAGCCGACAACAGCGCTTGATGTTACCATCCAGGCACAGATTCTGGAACTTATGACGGAACTAAAGCAAAAGCTTGGTATGGCGATTATATTAATTACCCATGATCTCGGTGTGGTTGCCGGTATGTGTGACCGTATTGCTGTAATGTATGCAGGCAAAGTAGTAGAGACCGGTACGGCAGATGATATTTTCTATCGCCCGTCTCATGAATATACAAAAGGTCTTCTTCTAAGTGTTCCTAACATTAATGATGATGAGCACAAGAAACTGGTTCCCATCGAAGGACAGCCAGTGGATATGTTGAATCCGCCGGCCGGATGTCCATTTGCACCCCGCTGCAAATCCTGCATGAAAATTTGCCTTCGTACCATGCCTGAGTACACTTCTCTGGGTGACGACCATTACAGCGCATGCTGGCTTTTAGACAAGGCGAAATTTGAAAAGGAGGCGCAGGTCTGATGGAAAATAAAAAACTAGTCGAAGTAGAGCACTTAAAACAGTACTTCCCGGTACATGGGGGAGGCTATTTTGATAAAAAAGTCGTAAAAGCTGTCGATGACGTATCTTTCTTTGTTAACAAAGGAGAAACGCTGGGCCTGGTAGGTGAGTCCGGATGCGGCAAGACTACTACCGGACGTACACTGCTTCGTCTTCATGAGCCTACCGGTGGTAAGATTATTTACGATGGAAAAGATATTACACATGCTAATATGCTGCCTTACCGCAGAAAAATGCAGATCGTATTTCAGGATCCCTATGCCAGCCTTGATCCTCGTATGACAGTAGGCGACATAGTAGGTGAGGCTATTGATATACACAAGCTTGCGGCGAATCAAAAAGAACGCCGTGACCGTATTGTTGAACTGTTGAGTCTGGTTGGACTGAATACCGAACACGCCAACCGTTATCCTCATGAGTTTTCCGGCGGACAGCGCCAACGTGTCGGCATAGCCCGCGCCCTGGCCGTAAACCCGGAATTTATCGTATGCGATGAACCTATTTCGGCTTTGGATGTATCCATTCAGGCCCAGGTAGTTAATATGTTTGAGGAACTTCAGGAGAGAATGGGACTTACTTATCTGTTTATCTCCCATAACTTAAGTGTTGTAAAGCATATTTCCAGCCGTATCGGTGTAATGTATCTTGGTAAACTGGTTGAACTTGCCGACAGTATAGAGTTAACAACACATAGTGTTCATCCTTATACACGTAGTTTAATTTCAGCGATACCCGTGGCGGATCCGGTAGTTTCCCGTGATTCCAAACGAATTGTTTTAAAAGGGGATGTTCCCAGCCCTGTAAATCCGCCTTCCGGATGCCGTTTCCGTACCCGTTGTCCTTATGCCGACGAACAGTGTGCTGCAAAAGAACCGGAGTGGAGAGAAGTTTCCGCCGGACATTATGCTGCCTGCCATCATCTGGACCGTGTAAAATAACGGTTAATTAATTCGCCCAATTTCACCGCAAATATAATGCGGTGAATTGTATATAACCTAAAAATAAGGAGGGAAATTTATGAAAAGAAAAATATCATTTTTCTTAGTACTAGTTATGCTGCTTACCATGGTACTTGGTGCCTGCGGTAAAAAAGAAAGCCCCAGCAGCGACGACGGTAGCAACACCGGCAATACCGGCAGCAATACCGAAGCAACTACTGATAATACCACATCCACCGGTGGAGAAAAACAGCTGATTGCTCAAATCGGTCCTAACCCTGAAACGATTGACCCTGCACTGAACAGTGCCGTTGATGGTGGTAACATGCTTTTATTTGCATTTGATACTCTGTTAGCCATTGACAAAGATAACAAGGTTATTCCCGGTGCTGCAGAATCCTATGAAGTAAGCGATGATGGTCTTAAATGGACTTTCCACTTACGCAGCGGTCTGAAATGGTCCGATGGTTCTCCTTTAACAGCAAAAGATTTCGTATACAGCTGGAAACGTGTTGCAGATCCTAATACCGCAGCACCTTACGGTGAAACAGTTCTTGGTATGGTTAAAGGCTTTGAAGAAGCTGCAGCCGGCAATCCGGATGCATTAGGTTTAACAGCACCTGATGATACAACTTTTGTAGTTGAACTTTCACATCCTTGCGGTTATTTTGACAAGCTTGCTGCTTTTGGTGTACTTAGTCCGGTTAACCAGGCAACAATCGAAGCAAATGGTGATGCATGGGCAACAAAACCTGAAACTTACATCTGTAACGGACCTTTCTATGTTAGTGAATGGGTACCCAGCTCTTACATTACATTCACAAAGAACCCTAACTACTGGGATGCAGCATCCATTAAACTGGATTCCATTAAACTGCTTCTGATCGAAGATCCCAATGCAGCTTATGCCGCTTACCAGAGTGGTGAAACCATGATGATTAAGAGTGTTCCTACTGCTGAGATTCCTGCTCTGCAGGGTAAACCTGATTTCTTTATTTCTCCGAACTTAGGAACTTACTATCTTGACCTTAACAACACCCTTCCTCAGTTCTCTGATGCTAAAGTACGTCAGGCTTTAAGTCTTGCGATTGACAGAAAATATGTTGCTGAAACCTTAATGCAGGGAACCTACACGGCAGCTTCTAACTTTGTTGGAACCGGTGTTGCCGATTGGGATGGAAGCAACTTTATGGATAATGCAAACGGTGGTAAACCTTATATTAATAACGATGACTTTGCAGGAAATCTTGAAAAAGCAAAACAGTTACTTGCTGAAGCAGGATATCCGGGCGGCAAAGACTTCCCTGTAATCAATTATTCCATTAATGATGCAGGTTACCACAAAGTTGTTGCACAGTATCTGCAGTCTGCTTGGAAAGAACTTGGCATTACTGTTAATGTTAACGTAGTTGAATGGGCTTCCTTCACTCCGATGCGTCGTGCAGGTGATTACGAAGCAAGCCGTGATGGTTGGTTATTTGACTATAATGATCCTTGCAATATGTTAGAACTTATGGTTAGCACCAACGGTAACAACAACGCAAAATATAATAATCCTGAATTTGATAAATTAATGGATAAAGCAGCTGCTGAAACGGATCCTAAGACTCGTTTTGATATACTGCACCAGGCAGAAGATCTTATTATGCAAGATGCTGCAGTTATACCTGTAGCATATTACAATGACTTCTATCTGCAGAACGAAAAGATTACCGGTTCATGGCATTCTCCTTATGGATACTGGTACTTCCAGTATGCTGATGTTGCGGAATAATTTTCATAAATAAATCCGCTTTATCTGCAGGGACTCTTATCTGAAAACAGATATCAGTATGATGGACCTATATATTAAATAAAAGAGAGCTGATAGTTCGGGGCCTTTTACAGGCAGAATTATCAACTCTCTTTTTTCAGTTAGGATTCGGGAATAAAAGGTCCCTCAACGTATATTTTATGAATTAAATTGGCCTTTAGAGATTCGTATTATATTAGTGTATAGAATACTGCAACTTTATGTTATTTTCTGCCTTTCTGCAGTTCTACCACAACAATGGGCATAAAGGATAAAACCAATACGACAGACCATTGTGCCAGGGTTAAGGGTACTACTTTAAATATTGCAGCCAGCGGTTCAAAGGAAATAACAATTATCTGCAGGAAAGAACAAACAATAAAGGAGAGAAGCAGTTTTATATTGGAGAAGAATCCGATTTTTGTTAAGGAATGTTCGCTTCTCATATTAAAGGAGTGAAATAGCTGTGATAAACTTAAAACTGCAAATGCCATAGTACGGCCTATGTAAGGTGTGATATTTCCGGCTATTTCCAAGGTACTGCCATGGCGTAAAACCGTATCGCTTATGCTCTGGCTGTCATAAACCCGTATTCCGATTATAAATGCCAGCAGGGACAAAAAGCCGATTAAGACACCTTCAATGATAATCTTTACAACCAATCCGTCTGCAAACATACCTTTGTCCGGCGGGGTTGGCTTTTTTCTCATAATATCTTTGGAAGCAGGTTCCACACCCAGTGAGATGGCCGGCAGGGAATCGGTTACCAGATTGACCCATAAGAGCTGTACCGCCAGTAGCGGTGATGGCAGACTCATAAGAATAGCGGTAAATATGGTTATTATCTCACCTATATTGCAGGATAGCAGAAAATGAATTGATTTCTTGATATTATCGTATATACCGCGGCCTTCCCGGATCGCCGATACGATTGTAGCAAAATTATCATCTGTAAGAATCATATCGGCTGCATTTTTTGCCACATCCGTACCGGTTATCCCCATAGCACAGCCAATATCGGCTGCCTTTAATGCCGGGGCATCGTTAACTCCGTCGCCGGTCATGGCAACAACTTCACCTCTGGCCTGAAAAGCTTTTACGATTCGTACTTTATGTTCCGGAGATACTCTTGCAAAAACCCGGTAGCGCGGAATTCTTTCAATCAGCGTATCCTGATCGATCTGGCTTAATTCCTGCCCGGTCATAGCCAGATCCTCCGAAGTCATAATGCCCAGCTCTTTTGCTATTGCACAGGCTGTTGTTACATGATCACCGGTTATCATAACCGGTTTAATTCCGGCCATCTGGCAGGTTAGAACGGCCTCAGCCACTTCCTCTCTGGGAGGATCGATCATACCAATGAGACCTACAAGGGTTAAACCGGTCTCCAGGTAATTCATAATGTCTTCGCTGGTATTCCGGTCCGGAGAAGTATTTTTCCGAAGTACGCTTTCTGAGGAAATATCTTTATAGGCTACCGCAATTACCCGTAGTGCACGTTCGGCCATGCCCTGATTGAATTTATTAATTGACTGCATATGTGCTTTTGTGATTGGTACCTGCTTACCGTTTTGGTATATATGGGTACATTTTTGCATTAATACGTCAAAAGCACCTTTTGTAATACTTTTGATATTGCCGGAAGGATAACTGTGAACGGTTGTCATCAGCTTTCTGGTAGAGTCGAAGGGAATTTCAAAGATTCTGGGATTGGTGGAATCCAGCTTCGGCTTCAAAAGATTAATATGGTAAGCGGCCATTATCAATGCTTTTTCAGTTGGTTCTCCGGCAGCGGTCATACCGGCATGTTTTCCTTTTCCGCTGGACTGCAGGATGGAATCATTGCATAAAGCCGCAAGTGATAATAGATACTGGCTGAAAAGGCTGTCAGGCTGTTCTTTCCCGGACACTGAGGCGAGTTCGGTTACTGTCATTTTATTCTGGGTTAAGGTACCGGTCTTATCGGAACAGATAACGGTTGCACTTCCAAGGGTTTCAACTGCGGGCAGTTTACGGATAACGGCATTTTTTTTAGCCATTCGCTGTACGCCTAAAGAAAGCATAATGGTTACGATGGCAGGAAGTCCTTCCGGAATCGCTGCTACGGCCAGGCTGACGGAGGTCATGAACATATCAAAGATAGGCCGGTTTTTCATAATCCCGATTAGAAAAATTACAATGCAGATTAGTAAGGCTGCAATTCCAAGAGCTTTTCCAGTATTGGCAAGCCTTTTCTGTAAAGGAGTCATGGGAGTCTCATCGTCCATAATAAGTTTTGCAATATGGCCAACTTCCGTATTCATTCCGGTTGCAGTAATTATTGCGGTACCTCTGCCATAGGTTACGATACCGGTTGCCATAATCATATTTTGCCGGTCGCCTAGTAGTGTATCTTCTCTCAGAACAGTATCGGCATCTTTTTCCACCGGATGGGATTCACCGGTTAAAGAGGATTCGTCAATCCGTAAATT
>JAEZSL010000161.1 GCA_023443925.1 Bacillota bacterium
CCGGACAAAATAAAGCAGATCCACCGCAGTTATATAGAAGCGGGAGCCGGTTTAATAAGAACCAACAGTTTTGCCGCCAATCAGCAGGTTTTAAATATAACACAGGCCGAGCAGGCCGGTATTCTCCATGCATCCTATGAGATCGCAAGCCAGGCGGTAAAGGAATCCGGAAAAAAAGTATATATAGCCTGTGATATCGGGCCAATACCGGAACTGGGAGGCCGAAGTGAAGAAGAGATACTGGAAGAATACCGCTACCAATGTGATATCTTTTTAAGGCATAAACCTGAGATCATATTATTTGAAACCTTTTCCGATATGGTTTATATTCGGAAACTGGTAACCTATATTAAAGCGGTTGCTCCGGAAGTTTTTATAATCACTAACTTCTGCCTGAATAAAAACGGCTATACCAGCAAAGGTATCAGTGCAAGATCACTGCTGGAGGAAATCGCCAATACCAAAGAGATTGATGCAGGTGGTTTTAACTGCGGCATCGGTTCCGGTCATTTGTATCACATCTTAAAAAAGTTAAGCTTTCCGACGGATAAATATATAGTGGCAGCACCCAATGCAGGATATCCGGAACAGTTTCAAAACCGCATGATTTTTATGGATAATGAAGCCTATTTTGAAGAAAATATGCAGCGGATCACAGCCCTGGGAGTGGACATTATCGGCGGCTGCTGCGGCACCACACCCGGCTATATCCAGAAAATTACCGATAAGATCAATTTTATGGAGGAAGAACGGGGAATCCGTATCAATACTTCTGTTTCGGAAGCAGATAAAGAAGAACTACGTTCGAATGATTTTTACGAATTGTTTGTACCCGGCAGAAAAGTAATTGCAGTTGAGCTGGATCCCCCTTATGATGCCAAGGATGATACCATCCTGGCCTGCGCTCATAAATTAAAGGAATCGGGGGTAGATATTATTACTATGGCTGATTCGCCCATGGGAAGAAGCAGGATTGACTCAATTTTGATGAGTATTAAACTGATGAGAGAGTGCGGTGTAGCAGTTATGCCCCATGTATGCTGCCGGGATAAGAATATGATTGCTATGCGTTCGGGCCTTCTGGGTGCATATGCCAACGGCATCCGCAATATCCTTTTCGTTACCGGAGATCCCATACCCAGTGAAAGCAGACAGTCTACAACCGGTGTGTTTGATTATAATTCTTTACAGCTGATGAATTACGTTAAGGATATGAACCGGGAACATTTTAGTGAAGAACCCATTTATTATGGCGGGGCCTTGAATTACGGAAGAGGGCCGGTGGATAAAGTAATCGAGCGGATAGAGAAAAAAATTGAAGCAGGTGCTAAATATTTTCTCACTCAGCCCATATTTACCGACGAAGATATCGAAAGGATCAGATACATTAAAAGCAGGGTAAATACCAGGATATTATGCGGTATTATGCCTTTGGTCAGTTATCGCAATGCAAACTTTATTAAAAATGAAATTTCCGGTATCCATGTGCCTGACTGGGTAATTGAGCGGTATTCTCCCGATATGACCAGAGAAGAAGCGGAACGTACGGGAGCAGAGATAGCAAGTGAGATTATTGCCAGATTAAAGGACTGTGCCGATGGATATTACTTTATGCTTCCCTTTAATCGTGTCAGCTTAATGGATAAAATTAATATAGTATAAGTGCCGATCCTGTAGGTAGTATCATTATGAAGAACAACTTACCAGTATGATGAAGGTTGTATTAAAAATACAATCAGCCTTATTATAACGATAGGGGGAAGTGGTACAGTGTTGGCAAAGGTTAAAAATATTGAAATAGATGAAAATAAGCGTATTATTGCCATCAGCGATATACATGGCAATCTGAAGGGATTGCAGCAGCTGCTGGAAAAGATAAGTTTTTGCAGGGAGGATTATTTATTTCTTGTGGGAGATCTGGTAGAAAAAGGACCGCAGAGTCTGGAAACACTCAGATATATTATGAATCTGACTAAGACCCATAAGGTCTATGCCGTCAGCGGAAACTGTGATTCGGTCGCCTGCGAAATCAACAATGACAGCAATCATGAAGAATTATTAAATTATATGCTCAGAAGAAAAAAAAGCCTGCTGAATGAAATGTGTCAATCTCTTTCCATCAAGATTGACAGGCAAACAGACTTAAAAGAAGTAAAACTGCAGTTAAACCGTAACTTTGAGAAGGAACTGAACTGGATACGGAATTTACCTGAAATAATTGAAACCCAGAAGTTTATCTTTGTGCATGCCGGTTTGACCTCCACCCAATTAGACAAACAGCTTGCCGCAAAGGTGCAGTGCATGGATGCATTTTTAAAAATGGGTCTTTATATGAATAAATACTGTATAGTAGGTCATTTTCCGGTGGTTTTATACGGTGAATCCTATCCGGACTGCAATCCCATTATCGACCGGGAGCATAAAATTATCAGCATTGACGGAGGAAATGTAGTAAAGCGGAACGGGCAGCTAAATGCTTTTATTATTCCGCATATCCATTCGGAGGATTTCTCCTTTACATTCCTGGATAATTTAAAAACCGGCATCATTAAAGATACCAGGAAAGAAATGAAAGCATGTCAGTATGACCCTATTCTGCCTGCCGGGCCGGATTATACTTTATGGGCTCAGGAGAAACCAAAGCTGATTAACTGGCTTGATAACAAAATTGAAGTACTGGTAAAACAGAGTGAGTTTTCCTACTGTCAGCACAATACCTCAAAGCACAGAATGTGGATTCTGAATAAATACATTTACAGGGAAAAAGACGGCTATCACTGTGAAGATTCAACAGATTACTGTTTACCGGTTAAGCCGGGCGACCGGGTTTCCATAGTAGAGGAAACCGGCAGAGGATATTTAATCAAAAGGGACGGAATTACAGGGTGGTACTTTGGAGAATTAGAAATGGAAGAATAAAGCAGAACGTTTTATACTTGAAGCTAATTTCACATTGCATTATAATAAATAGAAAAATCAATGGATATAAATCATTTTTATATATACAGTTATTGTAACTTTCTAATCAGGTAAATGAGAAAAGATATAATTTTTTGAAAATACCATGCAATTTTACATCGATACTACATTGCTGTTTCACAAATAGTTAGAACTATATCAGTATAATATGTTAAAAAATACTTTTGAGGAAGGGTTGCCATTAACGGGTTCTTAGGCTATCTATATGGCAGTATTACAGATGGGTCTGTGATAAAGGTGTGATTATGACAAAGAAGGAATTTAAGAATTTAATTAACAGTAAGGTTGTACTTTTAGATGGAGCTACGGGTAGCAATATGCAGAAAAAAGGTATGCCATCCGGTGTGTGCCCTGAAAAATGGATTCTGGAACACGGTGATTTCTTAATTGATTTACAAAAAGACTATATCGCAGCTGGTACGGATATTTTATATGCTCCAACCTTTACCTGCAGCCGTATAAAGCTAAAGGAATACGGACTTGCGGATGATATTGAGAGTATGAACCGGGAACTGGTAAAGCTGTCAAAACAAGCAGTGCGGGAAAGCAGTGCCGGCAGCGGACGCAGAGTATTGATAGCCGGTGATTTAACCATGACAGGGGAACAGTTGTATCCCATAGGTACTTTAAGCTTTGAAGAATTAATTGACGTATATAAAGAGCAGATTTCTTATATTCTGATGGAGGGTGTGGATTTATTTGTTATAGAAACCATGATGAACCTGCAGGAATGCAGGGCCGCGGTACTGGCTGTTACGGAATCCTGTGACCTGCCGGTAATGGTAACCTTAACCTTTAATGAAAACGGCCGGACCCTTTATGGAACCGACCCCGCTACGGCAGTAACCGTGCTGCAGGGGCTGGGGGTTGATGCGGTAGGTGTAAACTGCTCCACCGGTCCGGAACAAATGTGTGAAATTGTAACAGTCCTGAAAGAATATGCCAATATTCCAATTATTGCAAAACCCAATGCCGGACTGCCCGAGCTGGTGGAGAACGAGACCGTATTTTCCCTGAGGCCGGAGGAATTTGCTCTCCGGGCTAAGGAATTAGTAAAAGCAGGAGCCAGTCTGGTGGGGGGGTGCTGTGGTACTACCCCAGAGCATATAAAACTGCTGAATGAAGAAATCAGTTTAATGAAACCACATGGAATTACACAACGAAAGAAGCGGACCCTGGCTTCAGAACGGAAAACCCTGGAGATTGGTCTTAATAGTCCCTTTATGATTATCGGAGAGCGTATTAATCCTACAGGAAAGAAAGATCTGCAGGCGGAATTAAGGGAAGGTATACTGGACCTGGTGCTTACTATGGCGGAGGAACAGACAGAAAACGGAGCTTCCATATTGGATGTCAATATGGGAATGAACGGAATTGATGAAAAAGAGATGATGGTAAAGGCGGTAAGTGAAATTGTTACCGTAACGGAGGTTCCTCTTTGTATTGATTCCAGCCACATCAGTGTTATGGAAGCTGCTCTGCGTATTTATCCGGGCCGTGCTTTAATCAACTCCATTTCATTGGAGAAAGAAAAGTTTGAAAAACTGATTCCTATAGCAAAAAAATATGGTGCTATGTTTATCCTGCTTCCGTTATCGGATAAAGGACTGCCAAAGGACATAGAAGAAAAGAAACAAATAATACGCACCATACTGGAGGAAGCCTTAAGACAGGGATTAGCCAAAGAAGATATTATTGTGGATGGTCTTGTAAATACGGTGGGTGCCAATAAGGATGCGGCTATCCAGACTTTAGAGACCATCCGTTACTGCAGAGATGAGCTGGGACTGGCCACTGTAATCGGTTTATCCAATATCTCCTTCGGACTGCCGGAGCGACAGTTTATTAACAGTACCTTCCTGGCTTTTGCCATACAGGCCGGCCTTACCATGGCTATTGCTAATCCTTCTCAGGAGCTGCTGGTTAATACTGCCTATGCTGCGGATTTATTAAAAGGAAAAGAGGAAGCGGATATCCGGTATATTAACCGGGTAACACGAAATTCCTCTGCGTTGTCAGGTAAAAGCAAGCCGGACGGAGTGGATTCCGGAAAGCAAAACAGCAAAACGGCAAGGCAGGCTGGCGATACCAGCCGCAGCCATTCAGCAGCGGCAACGGGTGGGCACGAAGCCTGCTGCGGTGCCAGGCAGTCCCAGGAGCCAAATAACGACGGATTATTAAGCAATGAAGCGAAGCATGCCGGTGAAACGAAGCATGCCGATGAAGCGAAGCATGCCGATGAAACCATCGAAAATGAAACAAACCTGGCTGTTTATGAGGGAGTCCTAAAGGGGAATAGAAGGAATATCGTACAATTGGTAACGAAATCTCTGGACGAAGGTAATGAGCCCTCGTATATACTGGATAACCTACTGATACCGGGTATTAATGAAGTTGGTGTCCTGTTTGATAAGCAGATTTATTTTCTGCCCCAGCTGATTTCCTCGGCGGAAGCCATGAAACTTGCCATCGACTATCTGGAACCAATGCTTAAAAAAGGCGGCAACGAGAAAAAAATGGGCACGGTAGTCATCGCCACCGTGGCAGGGGACGTTCATGACATCGGCAAAAATCTGGTGGTTTTAATGCTTAAGAATTATGGTTTTCAGGTTATCGACCTGGGCAAGGATGTTCCCACAGTGAAAATCATTGAAACTGCCCGGGAAAGTAATGCGGATATTATAGCCTTATCTGCATTAATGACTACTACCATGCTTGAGATGAAGCAGGTTATCAGGCTGAAGAATGAGGCCGGACTTGCGGCCAGGGTTATAATCGGCGGTGCTGTAATTACCCAAAGCTATGCGGATGAAATCGGAGCGGACGGTTATGCCAAGGATGCGGGGGATACCGTAACATTGGTTAAAAGGCTCCTGGGAAAATAATTAATTTATATTTATATGCTTCGTTAAAATGTCTGTCTAAATCGTTTAGGCAGACATTTTTTTGTTCACAATTAAGACATTCATAAAAATTTTATTAATCATTTCTTACATTATGCTTAAATCTTTTTTTTCTTATTGACTTCGGAAAAAAACGAATTATAATATTGGTTAACCTACTCAACTATTATAGAGGTTAATTATTTTGTGCAAGAAGGGAGTTACGGTATATTAATAATCTGATCCCGTACAAAGAAAGCTTCAGCATATTACATCCGGTGTAAAAGGAGGTTAGTGAATATTCTTGGACAAAGACAAAAATATTCAGGAAAGGGGTTATTATGGAGAAAACAATTACTCATGATTTTCTGGTAGTCATGAATAAACTGCGTAAGCTTACCAATAAGCAGCACCATAACAAGGGTATGGTACATCATGGTGAGTTTATGATGCTTGGCGCAATTCATAACTGTATGGAAGAAAAATTAGAAAACCACATAGAAGACCCCGGTGTTAAGGTAAGTGAATTAAGTGAATTGGTTCACTCGACGAAACCGGCTACTTCAAAGATGCTGAACGCTTTGGAGGAAAAAGGTTATATTGAAAGAATATCTGATAAAAGAGACCGAAGAGTAGTCTATATCCGGCTGTCCGCCGCAGGAGAGAAAAAAATTAAGGAAGCCTTTTCCCGGATGCATGACTTTGCCGAACATACCATCAGCCGCATGGGAGAAGAAGATGCCAAAGATCTGATCCGCATTCTGAATAAGTTTTATGATGCGGCATATGAAGAAATAATGGAATGGAAAGAAAAGTCCTGTCAAAAAACAGATAAAAAGGATATGGAATCATAACGAAAGAAAGAAGAAACTTGAAAGGAGTTTAAAATGCTTAAAATTGCAAGATTACTTAAAACATCAATTGGACCATTGATAATTGTTATTGCATTGTTAGGCCTTCAGGCATTTTGTGATTTGTCACTGCCTTCCTATACATCCGATATTGTTGATGTTGGTATTCAGCAGGGAGGGGTTGAAAATGCCGTTCCCGCTGCAGTCCGTGAAAGCCAGTTTAATAATCTCATATTTACCATGGACCAGAACAGCAGGGAAACCGCAGCGGCTTCCTATAAATTAATCACAAAGGATTCCGTGTCCGCTGATGATTACAAGACTTACCTAAAAAAATATCCGGTTTTAGCAAAGGAAAATATATATATTCTGGAATCCGGTATTGAAAATGAAGAAGAACTGAATGCTATCCTGGGGAAAGCATTTTTAATTGTAAGTACATTAGAAAGTGATTCAGATCAGACCAAAGAATTAAAGACGCAGATAACTGCCGGACTTCCGCAGGAAATGGCGGAACTAAGCCTGATGGAACTATTAACCAAAATGCCGGAGGAACAGTCTAAACAAATCCTGGCCTCCATAGATGAAAAATTATCCGAAATGCCGGAAAATGTAATGGATCAGGGAGCTATAAAAGCTGTAAAAGCTGAATATGAAGCACTGGGTATGGATACCGGTAAGCTCCAGACCAATTATATTTTTATAGCGGGACTTAAGATGCTTGGACTTGCGCTGTTAGCCATGATATCAACCATACTGGTTGGATATTTAGCTTCCAGGATAGCGGCAGGCCTTGGCAGGGATTTAAGAAGCAGAGTGTTTAAGAAGGTAGTTAGTTTTTCTAATTCGGAATTTGATAAATTTTCCACCGCTTCCCTTATTACAAGAAGTACCAACGATGTACAGCAGGTACAGATGACTCTGGTGTTTTTAATCCGAATCGTTTTCTATGCTCCGATCTTAGCCATCGGCGGTGTTGTTAAGGTTTTAAACACCAACGTTTCCATGACCTGGATCATTGCACTGGCGGTGATTTTAATTCTATGTTTGGTTGGTACCTTGTTTGCGGTTGCCATGCCGAAATTTAAATTAATGCAGAAGTTAATAGACCGGCTGAATTTAGTAACCCGTGAAATCTTAACCGGTTTACCTGTAATCCGTGCCTTTCATAAAGAAAAACAGGAAGAAAAAAGATTTGATGCAGCTAATACAGATTTAACAAAAACCAGTTTATTTGTAAACCGTGTAATGGCCTTTATGATGCCAATTATGATGTTTATTATGAACGGTGTAACCATATTAATTATCTGGAACGGCGGTCACGGTATTGATAACGGTGAAATGCAGGTTGGTGATTTGATGGCATTTATACAGTACACCATGCAGATTATTATGTCCTTTTTGATGCTTTCCATGGTTTCCATTATGCTGCCCAGATCCTCCGTATCCGCCGGTCGTATTATGGAAGTAATTGATACAGATTTAACCATACATGATCCGGAGAAACCGCAGAAATTTATTGATAGCAAAAAGGGATACTTAGAGTTTGACAACGTATCCTTCCGTTATCCGAAAGCCGAGGACGATGTATTATCCGGAATCAGCTTTATTGCAAAACCGGGTGAAACCACAGCAATCATCGGCAGTACCGGCAGTGGTAAGTCCACGTTGGTTCAATTAATTCCCAGGTTTTTTGATGTAACAGCAGGAAGTATTAAGATTGATGGAACGGATATCAGACAGGTCTGTCAAAGTGATTTAAGAGATAAATTAGGTTATGTACCACAAAAGGGTATGCTGTTTTCCGGAACCATCGATTCCAACTTACGCTACGGTAAACAGGATGCAACCCCGGATGAAATTCTCCGGGCGGCCAGAATTGCCCAGGCGTTGGATTTTATTGAGGAAAAACCGGAAAAATATGAAACATCGATCTCCCAGGGCGGCGGTAATGTATCCGGCGGTCAGAAGCAGAGACTATCCATTGCCAGAGCCATTGCAAAAGATCCGGAAATTTATATCTTTGACGATAGTTTTTCCGCATTGGATTATAAGACAGACGTAACCCTTAGAAAAGCCTTGAAAGACGAAATCAGTAACAGCACGGTTATTATAGTAGCCCAGCGAATCAGTACCATTATTCATGCCGATCAGATTTTAGTGCTGGATGAAGGCAGGGTAGTAGGTAAAGGTACCCATAAAGAACTGCTGAAAAACTGTGAGGTATATAACCAGATTGCGTTGTCGCAGTTGTCAAAGGAGGAATTGGCATATGAGTAACGAGAAACAGAATGTGCGTCCTGCCGGCAGAAGAGGAGGCTTAGGACGTGGCCCCATGGGCGGCGGTCCTATGGGGGCAGGTGAGAAGGCAAAGGATTTTAAAGGTTCCATTAAAAAATTAGCCTTATATATGAGCAGATTTAAAATCGGATTTATATTTGTTGTAATCTTTGCCATAGCCAGTACGGTGTTTTCCATTATCGGACCTAAGATACTTGGTAATGTAACTACGGATTTATTTGGAGGACTGGTAAATAAGATTAACGGAACCGGTGGCATCGACTTTGACAAAATTGCAGTAACTTTGCTGACGTTATTGGGGTTATACGTCCTAAGTATGTTATTTTCATTCATTCAGGGATTTATTATGACGGGTATTTCACAAAAGGTGACCTACCAGTTCAGAAGGGAGATTTCTGAAAAAATAAACCGGATGCCCATGGATTATTTTGAAACTAAAACCCATGGCGAAGTTCTTTCAAGAGTAACTAATGATGTGGATACTTTAAGTCAGAATTTAAACCAGAGTATTACGCAAATCATAACATCCGTAGCTATGATAATCGGTGTTTTATACATGATGTTAACCATCAGCGTGCCTATGACGCTGGTCGCTCTGCTGACTTTACCGCTTTCAGCAGGATTGATCGGGTTTATCGTAAAGAAATCACAGAAATACTTCATTGAACAGCAGGAATTTTTAGGGCATGTCAATGGTCAGGTAGAAGAAGTTTATGGAGGACACAATATTGTAAAAGCTTTTAATGGTGAAAACAAGGTAGTGGAAGACTTTGATAAAGCGAACAACACCCTTTATAATTCAGCCTGGAAATCCCAGTTCCTGTCCGGTATGATGTTCCCGATCATGAGCTTTGTGGGTAATATCGGGTATGTGGCGGTTGCAATTCTCGGCGGTTACCTGACCGTTAAGAACCGTATTCAGGTCGGTGATATCCAGTCCTTTATCCAGTATGTCAGAAGCTTTAACCAGCCAATCGGCCAGATTGCCCAGGTTTCCAGCCAGCTGCAGCAGACAGCCGCGGCAGCGGAAAGAATATTCGAATTTCTGGGTGAAGAAGAGGAAGAACAGCTGGCTAAGAATCCGGTTAAAACAGATACCGTAGACAGCAATGTGGAATTCAAGCATGTTAAGTTCGGCTATAATCCGGATAAAATTATTATTAACGATTTCTCCGCTAAAGTAAATCCCGGACAGAAGATCGCCATTGTCGGCCCTACCGGCGCTGGAAAGACCACCATGGTAAAACTGCTGATGCGTTTTTACGATGTAAATGCAGGTGAAATTTTAATTGACGGCCATAATATCAAAGAGTTTAACCGAGGCGAACTAAGGCAGTTATTCGGTATGGTTTTACAGGATACCTGGCTGTTTAACGGTACGATAATGGAAAATATCCGTTACGGTAAAAGTGATGCTACGGATGAGGAAGTTATTGCAGCTGCGAAAGCAGCACATGCCCATCATTTTGTCTCCACTCTTCCGGATGGCTACAATATGGTATTGAATGAAGAAGCCAGTAATGTATCTCAGGGCCAGAAGCAGCTCCTTACTATTGCAAGAGCTATTTTGGCGGACCCTAAAATACTAATTCTGGATGAAGCCACCAGTTCGGTTGATACAAGAACAGAGGTAAGGATTCAGAAAGCCATGGATAACCTGATGAAGGGAAGAACCAGCTTTGTGATTGCCCACAGACTTTCAACCATTCGTGATGCAGATCTGATTCTGGTAATGAAGGACGGAGATATTGTAGAACAGGGTAATCATGAAGCGCTTCTTGCACAGAAAGGCTTCTATGCAAGTCTTTACAACTCTCAGTTTGAACAGACGGCTTAGTATTTCTGGAAGGACTCAAACTGTTTTTAAAAAGGGAACGGTTTCATCAAAATCCGGACAGATAAAGGATTAAACCCGCAGCTCCGCAGCCAAACATTACAATAATGGGATTGGCTTTATATTTTTTTAATATAAATAAGCTTATGGCAAATAAGAAAATGGAAATCACATTAACATCCGACGCTTTTCTGGTGATTCCTTTATTACCCCAGAAGGCTGTAATAAGAATAGATAATCCTGCGGAAGCGATAAGTGCTGTAACCGCCGGATGCAAACCCTGCAGAGTGCCTTGTACCAACTGCAGGGTTTTGTATTTACGGTACAAAAAACCAAGAGTCAGAACAATGATACTGGAAGGCAGTACACAGCCAAAGGTTGATATGATTGCTCCCGGGAGGCCTCCAACCTGAAGCCCTACAAAAGTAGAGGTATTTACTGCAATTGGCCCAGGGGCCATACCGCAGAGGGTAATCAGTTCGGTATATTCCGTCATGGTGAACCATTTATGGATATCCACCACCTGGTTTTTTATAAGGGGCAGAGAGGCATAACCACCGCCGATACTAAACAGGCCAATTTGAAAAAAACTTAGGAACAGCTGTATATAAAGCATGCTATTTATCCTCCTGTTTTATTTTCCGAAACAATACATTAATAACGGCACCGGTTAATCCGCAGACAAGAATAATATATATGACATTAACCTTGAAAAAGTACGTTGCAAGAAAGGCGGCAACCATTATGGCGATGGATACTGCCTTTTTTTCTTTTAGAATACTGCTTCCCAGGGATAAAATCACATCCGTTATAACGGCGGCAATGCCGGCTTTCATTCCCTGCAGTACTGCATTCACCAAGGGATTATCCCGGAATACGGTATAGAAGGAGGAAATAGCAGACATAATGAGAAAAGGCGGCAGTACGGTACCCATTATAGCAATGGCGGCTCCGGGCATGCCAGCCATATGATAGCCTAACAAAATGGAAGTATTGACGGCAATTGCACCTGGAGAGGACTGAGCGATGGCTGTAAAGTTAATCATTTCCTCGTCGGTCAGCCACTTTAAATCTTCCACGAATTTTTTCTTCATCAAGGGGACGATGACATATCCGCCTCCAATGGTCAACGCACTTAGTATAAAAGTTGATGAAAACAGTTTCCAATAAAATTTCCATTTATTCATTATGAAAATTCCTTTCTAATTCCTTTGATTATTTATAGAAATTTTTGATTATTTCTAAATACGGACAGATTAAGTTTTTAAGTTGTCTCCATAATAATATTTTGAGTACGAATATAGTATTGTTTAATAAACGGATGGAAATACCCGGTTAAAAAAAATAAAGAGGCTGCTATAAATTTAAAATCTATCCTCCCTGGGGAGAAAGAGGTTTATATTACACAATAAGTGTAATATAAACCTCTTTCTAGGCCAGGCCTGGGTAAATTCATTTTTTTACAACAGCCCGCTTAAAACTTGTAATTCGGGTATTCATTTATTTACATTCTTTCTTGTATTTTGTTCAGAGCCAAAGTATATGAATTATTCTTCTAAACCGGTCATGTAATATATAAAAAATTTCTGCCGGTTGAAAAGATTTTTTTTATTCCTGTAAGGACTTGCCGGTATAAATAAATACGGCATCTCTTAAGAATTTGGCAGTTCCGGGCTGCTCCTTATCATAATAGGCGGTAAAGCGTTCATCATCCACATACATTTGAGCCACACCGGCGTGAGCTTCTTTCGAATAACTGTCCCAATAGTAGCACAGCCATTTACGGTGAAGATCGGCTGCTTCCTGTGCCAATTCCCCGGCGGGATTGCCGGTTTTAAACGCAGCACTGAGTTTTTCGGTTAATTCTTCCGAGAGTTTCGTGATTTCTTCATACTGTTCTTTTGTCATATTTTTAACTTTCTGATTCGACTTTTCCACCGTGTCGCTACCGTATTTCTCACGGATTTCCTTACCGTACTTTTTCTCATTTTCGTCTATCATAGCTTGTTTAAAGCCTTCAAATTTTTCTTTATCTGACATCGTTGTTCTCCCTTCGGTTACTGCCAATGTTTTTTCCACATTTGCAATTAATTGATTTAATTGTTCTCTTTTTTGAAGAAGTTTTTCATGGTGTTCTCTCAAGGCATAACTACCTTCAAAGGAAGGAGCGGTTACAATATCCCGGATGCTTTCCAGACTTACACCAAGTTCCCGGTAAAACAGTATCTGCTGTAACCGGTCAACTTCCCTGGACCCATAGATCCTGTAACCTGAGGAATTGATTCTGGCAGGTTTTAAAAGTCCGATTTCATCATAATATCTTAAAGTTCTGTTACTGACACCTGCCAGTTTACCTAATTTTTGCACTGTATATTCCATATAACTCCTATCCGTGTGAATTACACACATACTTATCAGGATACAGGATAACTGTCTTTTTACAATCTAACTCTTAATGCATAAATCATCTGCCGGCAGTCTAACCTCTTACCTGAATACATAGCTTATCAATTAAATTTATCAACCTTCTGTTTTAAGCGCGCTGCAATCCATCGGGTATGACTGATTACCATCAACAGCCATATAACTTCTTGCAAATATTATGATAGACCATTACGCTGCGTGAATGTCAACACATTTTTCTAAAGTTTTCAAAGTTTCTAAAGTTTTTGAAGTTTTAATTTTTGTGAACGATTAAGATTACGAAATACAATATAAAACATTGTCATACTTACCCAGTTATGTTATCATACCTTTCATGTACTGAAAAAATTGTATACACTTTTCATATTCTAAAAGAACAGACTTGGAACTTTCATTAAGAAAATCCATTGCTATTATGGGGCATGAGGTGCATAATTTTATTTATGTGCTTAATTTCAGGGAATCACCGAGCTGGGTGTAACCCTATGAATGCTGAGGAGAAGATCATGTTCACAAATAAACAACTTTATAAATTGATTGTACCGCTGATAATTGAGCAGATACTGGCTATTATGGTCGGTATGGTAAATATTATTATGGTGGCACGGGCAGGCGAAGTAGCAGTATCCGGCGTATCACTGGTTGATACCCTGAATGTTTTGTTAATTACCATATTTTCATCCCTTGCAACCGGCGGGGCTGTTGTAGCAGCCCAGTATCTCGGGCATAAAGAAAATGACAATGCCTGCAAATCCGCCAGACAGCTGCTGCTGATAACAACGGTTATAGCGCTTTTTATAATGGTAATCGCTCTCATTGGCAATCATTTTATTTTAAAATTAATCTACGGAGATATTGATGCCGAAGTTATGAAGAATGCCAGAACCTATTTTTATGTGACTGCTCTGTCATTCCCGTTTTTGGCTATTTACAATTCCTGTGCGGCACTATTTCGGGTTATGGGAAATTCTAAGGTATCCATGATAGCCTCCCTTATTATGAATGTAATTAATATTTTAGGAAGTGCAATCCTGGTTATGGGATTTCATATGGGAGTCATGGGAGTTTCAATTCCAGCTTTAGCAGCCAGAATTGCAGCTGCAATGATAATGCTTTTCTTAATATATAATAAGAAAAATCCTATACATATAGACAATATTCTGCATTTGGGACTGGATATCCCTATGATTAAACGTATCTTAAATATTGGTGTTCCCAACGGTCTGGAAAATGGGATATTTCAGGTCGGAAAGATATTGGTACAGGGCCTCACCGCAAGTTTTGGCACCGTAGCCCTGACCGCGAATGCAGTGGCGTCTAATCTTGCAGGCCTTGAAATTATTCCCGGCTCCGCCATCGGTCTGGCAATCATAACCGTGGTAGGACAGTGTGTCGGTGCTGGTGAATACCAGCAGGCTAAAAAATACACCGTTAAGCTGATGAAATTAACCTATCTGATCATTATAATCCTGAATATAGGAGTTATCTTGTTAAGGCATCCTATTGTGGGCATTTTTAATTTATCCGAAGAAACAACGGCCCTGACACTGCAGCTCATTATCTATCACAGTATCTGCTGCTCTATTATCTGGCCTGCTTCCTTTACACTGCCCAATGCTATCCGGGCGGCTAATGATGTTAAGTATACCATGGTTATATCTATTATATCCATGTGGGTATGGCGTATCGGCTTTAGTTTTATCCTGGCCAATACGTTTGGTCTTGGGGTAATGGGAATCTGGATTGCCATGACCATAGACTGGTTATTCCGGGCTGTTTGTTTTATTATCCGATTCATTAGCGGCAAATGGAAGCAGCATTCTTTCATACACTGACCATTTAAAAAACACCTTACCGTTAGTCACAGCTTATTAACGGTAAGGTGTTTTTTTCTAATCTAAACTTTGTCTTTGATTTATCTGCTCAACTCTAAAAATAAATCGATGGAATCAGAAACGGTTTTAAGACTCTGTCTCCAGAACTCCGGGGTTGTCAGGTCAATACCTGCCATACTTGCAACCTCCTCAACAGAACTAATAGTGGTTGCATTCAGCAGTGCACGGTATTTTGGAACAAATGCAGTTCCTTCTTCCTGATACTGAGCGTATAAGCCTCTTGCAAATAATCCGCCGAAAGCATAAGGGAAATTATAAAAATTAAGGGAATCGCTGTAATAATGGCTTTTGCAGACCCACATAAACGGATGCAGCACAGAGTGATCAAGTCCGTCACCGTAGGCGCTTTTCTGGGTTTCTAACATCATCTGTTCCAGCTCTGCAGAAAACATAAAGGAATCCCTGCGTTTTTCAAATACGGCGCTTTCAAATAGAAAACGGGAATAAATATCGCAGATAATCTGCGTCGCATCCTGTAACTGGCTTTCCACCAAAGCTAATTTTTCACTGCCTTTAGCTTCTGCTATAGCCGCATTCATAATTACCGTTTCATTAAAGGTTGAAGCCGTTTCGGCTACAGGCATGGAATAATCCCAGTTCAAGGGAAGATGATTCTGGATATTAAGGCCATGGTACGCATGTCCCAGCTCATGAGCCAGAGTAACCACATCACTTAAGGTGCCGTCAAAATTGGTTAAAATCCGGCTTTGTTTCACATAGGGAAGGTTATCGCAGAAAGCACCGCCGACTTTACCGGCATGTGGATAGAAATCAATCCATTCTTCATCAAAAGCCTGTTCTATCATATCTGCCAGATCATCCGCAAATCCACGGAAATGCTTTACCAGATAATCTTTTGCTTCCGTTGTGGTAAAGGTACGTTCAGATTCGCCTAAAGGTGCAAATAAATCATACCAGGGAAGCCCGTTTTTATGTCCTAATAGTTCTGCTTTTCTTTTCAGATAAGCATGAAACTTCGGTAAGTATTCTTTTATGGCGGTAAACATGGCATCCAGAGTTTCCTGTTTCATTTTAGACTGAAGCAGGGTCATGGAGAGCGGGGATTCGTAACCTCTTAATTCAACGACGGTATTTACCTGGGATTTTAAATTATTTAAGGAAAAGGCAACGGCATCTTTGATTTTATTATAAGAAGCCAATTCAGCCTCATATGCACTTTTTCTTACGGCTGGATCTGGATTGTAGGCTAAATTCCTTATGCCGGACAAAGTGGTTTTTTCACCGTTATAATCTACTTCCAGTGTAGAGGTTAAGTACTGCTGCATCATAGACCAGCCGGAACCGGCGGACAGATTCATTTTAGCAATAACTTCTTCTACTTCGTCACTTAAGGCAAACTGCACATCTTTTTTATTTTCCTCCAGAAAAAAACGGTATGCTTTTAACTTATTATCTGATTCGATGAGCTGATCCAGCTTTTCTGCCTTAGCCAGGTATTTCTTAATAATGGCGATTTCTTTTGATAACTTGCTGTCAAGTTCCTCGACTTTACCGAGTATTGCAGTCGTCTCGTTGTCGGTTGTATCGGTAGACTGGCGCAAAAATACATAGGAGCTAATTTTGGCCATTAATAACGAGTAATCTTCAAGATAGGCGATAAGAGCAGGAACTGCTTCCTCTTCGGTATATTGGATTAAATTTACTGTGTATGCTTTCACTGCCCGGATTATTTCATTGATTTTTGCAAAATCTTTCTGAAAGGCTTCATCCTGATAGCTTTTGTAAAGTATTTCCAGTGACCATTCTGAATTCATATAAACCTCTTTCTCAGGGACGTTTATTTATTGGAGGCTTTTTAAAAATCCCTTTTATAATTAAGGCCTCCTTATTACTATATACAATTCCTTATTATAGCATATTTTCCAGGAAATAAAAGGAGATTTTCAGATGAAGAGAGGCGGAAAAGCCTTTTTATAAAATTGAAATGCAATTTCTGATAAGTTATTTTATATATGTACTATGGGAACTCTTTAAATCATAATATTATACTACAGTTTGTTTGTGAGGGTATCCATGATTAAAAGGGTTAAATTAAAATACGCGATTCTATGTGAACTCATTCTGCTGGTCTCTTTGGCTTCTTTTTTTCTTTTTAAGAATTATAAAGAAAAAATCATAGACGCATTTTTACCAAATTCGGAAACAAATACAGAATACATTAAATGGGTGGATTTTAACGTTAGTTCATCCGCTATGGGAAAAGCTTATGATTACGATGTCGCATCACAGACAAAGGAAGTTAAGCTTAACTGGATTGAGCTGCTTGCCTATCTGGGCTGCAGATATGGAGGGGATTTCTCCAGATACAAGGAAAAAGATTTAAACGAGCTGGTTACCAAGCTTGATAGTAAGGAAGAGACGATGAATACCCTGACGGAGGGGCTGAAATATTACAATTATTATTATGAAGCTTACAGCGCAGTTCTTGGCGGGTTTGTAGGAGAATATGAAATTCAGGTTGTAAGTGAGGAAAATCCAGAGGAGAAGACCTGGGTAAAACAATATGGGCTGAAAGCCTTCTTACCCATAGCAAAGTATTTCCCCTATAGTGATTATGATGACTTTGGAGTATCAAGAAGCTACGGATATAAAAGAAGGCATTTAGGGCATGATATGATGGGGCAGGTGGGCACCCCTGTGGTAGCGGTCGAATCAGGTTATATAGAAGCCTTAGGCTGGAATCAGTACGGCGGCTGGCGGATCGGGATCAGAAGCCTTGACGGAAAGCGGTATTATTATTATGCTCATTTAAGAAAGAATTTCCCTTATAATAAATCTCTGGCTGTAGGCAGTGTTGTACAGGCAGGGGATGTAATCGGATATCTTGGCAGAACCGGTTATAGTGCTAATGAAAATGTCAATAATATTGATACACCTCATTTACATTTTGGCATGCAGCTGATTTTTGATGAGTCCCAAAAAGAAGGAATGAACGAAATCTGGATTGACTGTTATGACATAATCAAGTTCTTGTACCGGAACCGCTCAGAGACGGTTAAGGATGAGGAGACCAAGGAATGGAACCGGATCTATGGATTTAAGGACCCGGCAGTCGATATTTATTTACAGAATAAAGATAAGAATCCGGGCGGTAACATCAGGCACAATACGGATGAATCACCCCAGGATAACGGAGAAAGCGGCGAAAGCGAGGGCAGCAGCCTACCGGATAACCAGGATAATCAGAATGGTACGGGAAACCAGGATGTGGTTCCGGATCAAACAAATTAATATTACATATTAAAAAATACAAAATGTTACATAAGTTGATGTAACGTTTTGTATTTTTTATCGTCTATATTTATGTAAGGAGTGTAAAGAAAAAGTATCTTCACACAGATAACCAAAGAAGGGAGGAACAACCGCTGATGAAAAAGAAAGAAACCGGAGCCTTTAATCATGAAAATGCTTCGGGCAGCCATGAATATAGCACTGCGTTCATTGAAGAACTTTGTTCCGGTACATGGAAGGAGGTTTACCGTTTTATTTATTATAAAGTCGGTAACAGGGAAGAAGCGGAAGATATCACCCAGGAAACCTATGCAAAAGCTTTGGATTACCTAAAAAGAGATTCTGCGGTTATAGATAACTACCCTAATTTTCTGAAAACAATTGCAATAAATATCTTAAGGGATCAATGGCGGAAAAAACACCGTATGGGTATACAGCTTGAATTAGAGGATATTCATGAGAAGGACTTAATAACAGAGGACTTTGCGGAGGGCTGTGCCAGAAGGGAACTTATTGAAGCTGCCATGAGCAGCCTGGAAACCGAGCAAAGAAGGGTTATCGAACTAAGAATTATAAAAGGTTATTCAGCTGCTGAAACAGCAAGAGTCTTAAATAAAAAAGAAGCTACCATAAGGGTGATACAGTACCGTGCCCTTAAGTCCCTGGCAGCAATGCTGAAAAAGGAGTTTTACCGATAACTCAGGAAATCAATCATTTATGCCGGAAGAATGCGAAGGTATTAAAAGAATAGGAAGGTTCCGAAAGAAATGCAAAGGTATCGAAAGACTGCAAAGTCACCGGCAGAATTCGCGGATAAAAATATAGAGTCAGGAGGAAATCAGATGCGCAATCAGGAAAAGAAAATATCAAGTTATATTGATCGATTAAATAATGAAAGAAAGCCCGGAGAACACAATTCTGATAAACTGGACAGTGAATATGAAGAACTGATGGAAACAGTCAGATTAGTAAAAAGCCTGAAGGAACCGGAGTTTCCTGAAGATGAATTTCAGGAGAAACTGGCAGCTTCTCTGGTTAATCAAGGTAAGGGGAAGAGAATATCCCTTAAACGGGAGAAAAATATCTGGTTTACGGCAGGAGTTGTTTTAGCAGCGGTACTGGCAGTTGTATTGCTTATAAATTTTGTTCTTCCCCAGTTAAATACAGATATCGTATATGCCATGGAGCTGGCCTATCAGGATGTTAAGGCTTACCACGGTATTCTGGAAGTAACCCAGTCCAATGCCCGGGGAGAAGTAACGACCCAGTCTGTCAGAGAGGTATGGTCGGACAGAAATGGTAATTATTATGTTAAAGAGCTGGAAGGCTCATCAAAGGGCATAGTCACTGTGAATAACGGGACAGAGAAATGGCAGGTACGGCCGGATTTAAAGCAGGTTAATGTACTTGCCGCATTTCCGGATTCCTACCGTTTTACCTTTGAACTAGGCAGTGAAATAGAGGATATTAAAA
>JAEZSL010000202.1 GCA_023443925.1 Bacillota bacterium
TTCATCATCCACAATCAGAATCTTCTCATCCATACTGTGAAAGCCTCCTGTATCCGTTTTTCGCGGGTTTACCAAACCGCATCCATACCATTTTTTGTATAACTTAATCATATTATCTTAAATCAAAGTATTCTTCCATGTCAATCCTTGTTTCGTTTTTATCCTAGTTTTTGTTTTATTATGGCTTTTATTGGTGTCAAATTTGAATTAATTCTGTGTCAGATTGGCTCCTCTTCCTGCCTATGTTAATTGGAGCCTGGCCAGATTTTACCACACAAAGCAACATTCTCGATGTTCTTTATCTGAAGCCTTAGTTATACAGCTGTTAAAAATTAAAATAAGAACAAAAATATTCACAAAATGTTCATGATTCAGCCATGCAAAAAACATATATGTCTATTATAATAACATCATAGAAATTAAGTAACACCAAACAAATTGCTTATAAGAAAACTTTTTCATAAAATAAAGCCTGGTAGTTTCCCTCCCCTCTACCGGGCTTCTCCTCTGTCTATGGATAAAGTATTTGATTTGGCTTAATAACTTTTTATCTGCTGTAGTCCTTTTTTACTAATGTATTCTTTTTACCGCTGTATCCTTTTAACCGCTGTATCCTTTTTACCGCTGTATCCTTTTTACTGCTGTATCCTTTAAACCGCTGTATCCATTTACTGCTGTATCCATTTTATCTGGTGCAATGCAATTTATACGATATTGTACAGTGTCTCATGTTTTACAGTCTAACGGGTGTTACACAAATCTATCTTACTTTACTCAATTAATCTGAATTCATTGTTTGCCGAATAATACATTTTATCTGATTCTACCAAAATTTATTTGTTGTTTACTTTCCTATACCCCAAACTCTATCATCCTACACATTTCCATATGTTTTTCCGCGAAACTTTTACCTAAATCTTTGAATTGATCGAATCTAATTCGATACCTTTTGACACTCGAATCATCTTTTATACATTAAAAAACCCGATGTACAAAGGTTACACCCCTATACACCGGGAAATCCGAATACAGCTGAGTTTATCACCGCAAAGTCAGATTTTCTCATGTTCATTAACAAGAAGTATTCGGTCTAAAACCGTTTTATAGACCAAAACAATCTGTGCATCTATAAAACAATATTTATTGACGATAAATTGATAGGTCTTACCGATAAAACAAAAGCTCATAAGTGCGATACTAAGGAGTGTTATCAACGGATTAATATCCTTAGTCAGGACATAAAAGATAGCTCCTATAAAAAACAGGAAGGAAAAGAAATAAGTTTTACAGATACGCATTGCTAAAAACAAAGTATCATTTAAACGGTTCTGCATCTTTTTAATGGCAATCCTGTCTTTGTTTTTCAGGTGTTCATAAATATCATTATAGATTTCTTTACTGTCAAATACCCGGTTTTGAAGACTTTTCTGGCAAACAAAGAAATATTTATTATAATTGTTTTCACCAAGTTCTTTACTTATTAATTTTTTAAAAATACTTGCCATACGATACCATCCTCTCATCTATTTTATAACTCCACACAATTTTTTTTGCTTTGGATATTAGATGTTTCTCTTAGTATTTGTACCTTATAAAAATGTACCCTCTGTAATTCCTGAGAATTCTGCCTTTTATAAGAAATTTTTTTATTTTTATTTATTCACAAAATGTTCATAAATAAGCCATACTATAAACATATATGTCTATTATAATAAAATCATGGAAAACAAGTTACACCTTAACAGCTTATAAGATAATTTTTTTCATAAAACAAAGCCTGGTAGTTACCCTCCCCCCTCTACCGGGCTTCTCCTCTGTCTATCTTCGGTAAACCGCAGATTATTGTGTTTAATCGTTTATTCCATCGAATTAACCCTATTTTGCTATTCTTAACTTCTAAAATATATGATAATTTTCCCTATTCCAATACAGAATACACTAACCCTACAGTGATTTTATAAAAAATACAATTAATTTAAATTTATGCTTTTCTTAGACACTAAGTTTTGTTATAATGATTTTTAGTGTAAATAATTATGTTCATTTTGTGGAACACATTAATAAAGTCAAAAAATTTTGGAGGCAAGGTTATGTCTAAAGTTATTATTATGGATCACCCATTAATTCAGCACAAAATCGGCATTATGAGGCGCAAAGCTACTTCTACAAAAGAGTTTCGTGATTTAGTGTCCGAAGTCGCCATGCTGATTTGCTATGAGGCAACAAGAGAGCTTCCTCTTGCCGATATCGAGATCGAAACACCTCTCGTTAAAACGATTGCACATGAAATCGCCGGAAAGAAACTCTGTATTGTTCCCATATTAAGAGCCGGTCTCCATATGGCCGATGGGATTCTGAACCTGATTCCTAATGCTAAGGTTGGTCATATCGGTTTATACCGCAACGAAGAAACTCTTGAACCGGTAGAATACTTCTGTAAGCTTCCAGTTGATGCCGATGAGCGTGAGATATTTGTAGTAGATCCCATGCTTGCAACCGGTGGTTCGGCAAGTGCCGCAATTACTTTATTAAAAAATAAAGGAATCACCAAAATTCACTTCTTATGTTTGATCGCTGCACCGGAAGGTGTAAAACGCTTCACTGAAAATCACCCTGATGTAGATGTTTATATTGGTGCATTAGATGAAAGGCTGAATGAACATGGTTACATTCTTCCCGGACTTGGTGATGCTGGTGATAGAATCTACGGTACTAAATAATTATATACCACGCATTAAAAAAAAGTGCTTATCTCCTATAAATTGGACGATAAGCACTTTTTAATATTATTTATTTTGCTGTGAATTTAAAAACAGTTACAAAATCATATTCATTACCGGCTTTTAAAACGCTGGAAGGGAATTGCGGTATATTGCAGGAATCAGGAAAGTACTGGGTTTCAAAGCAGACACCTCCACGCTTCTTGTATATAAAACCATCTTTTCCGGTTTCTTCACTGAGGAAATTACCGGTATAGAGCTGGATGCCCGGCATATTAGTAAAGATCTCCATCTTCCTACCGGTCTTTCCATCCAATAGTTCAGCGACTTTTTCAACATCACTGCCGCTTATATTAAGAATAAAATTATGATCATATCCGCCGGCCTGAGTTAAGGGTTCATAATCGGCATCAATCTCTTGTCCCAAAGCTTTTAACTTTCTAAAATCCATCGGAGTTCCGGTCACATCCCTCATCTCACCGGTGGGAATCAGGGCATCGTCCGTAGGAGTAAATTTATCGGCATAAACCATAACCTGCTGTTCCAGTACGGAGCCGGATTTATGTCCTGCCAGGTTAAAATAGGAATGATTCGTCAGATTTACTATGGTATCTTTGTCCGAAACTGCAAGATATTCTATCACTAACTCATTTTCATCGGTTAAGGTATAAGTAACACTGATATCGAGATTACCTGGAAAACCTTGTTCCATATGGGGACTTAATCTGGAAAATTCGATCGAAGCGGAATCCTCATCCTCAAAGGTCTCTACTTCATAGAAATATTTGTTATACCCTTTAAAACCACCGTGAAGATTATTCTGTCCGTCATTCTTTTCCAGTTCATATTTCTTACCGTCTAATTCAAAAGCTGCGCCGCCGATCCGGTTGGCATGGCGTCCGATAAAAGATCCGAATCCCGGTGTATTGCCTTCATAACCGGAAACATTATCATAGCCTAAAACCACATCGTCAAAATTACCGTTCTTATCCGGTACTAAAACATTGACAATATTAGCGCCATAATCGGTAAAATTCACAGTCATTCCATTTTTATTTTTTAAGGAATAGAGAGTTGCCTCCGCTCCTTCCTTTGTCTTGCCAAAGGGCTGTTTCTTTATACTCATAGTAAATCTCCTTCTGTATACTATTCATTTATATATTTACTAGAATAATCCACTTTAGGAAAAAGTGCAAGCCTATATTTGAATAATTATGAAGTTTTATCCTAACTCTTTTATAAATGCTTACCCTGCGTTTTTTTAGCCGGAACAGACTTGCTTCTATATAAAATGATTTTATTGAACTGTTAGTGTAAAATTTTAGTTGGCACAATAATTAGATATTTTAGTTATGTAAACCAAAAAGGAAGTAGAGATTAAAATCCCTACTTCCCAAACATACAGTTTTTCTTTATGATATTAATTGTCGAGAA